>DMZT01000280.1 GCA_003484865.1 Stenotrophomonas sp. | reverse complement strand
TGGCCGCGCTGGACGCGCAGGCCGGGTGCAGCAGGCAGCGGCGTGGCCGGTGCCGAATCAATGGCGGGTACGACCCGTGGCGGCTGTGCTACCAGCGTGGCCATCAGCGCATCCAGCGATTCCACGACCGGTGGCAGCGACGGCTGCGGCGGTGGCGTGGAAGCAGGGCGCGCGCTGGCGACCCGGCGCGGCTTGGCCGGGGTGTCTTCCTGCACCGCGGTCTCACCGCCGCCGACAGGACGCTCGTCCATTGGCATCTGCAGGACCATCACGGTGCTGCCCGGGGCAACGCGCTCGAGTACCGGCAGGCCGGTAAACAGCATCGCCAGCACCGCCAACCACGCCAGCACCACAGGCAGCGCCGGGCGCTGCCCGCGCATGGCGGTGGCAAAGCTGCGATGGCGGTGAGGGTGGCGCAAGGGAAGATCCCGAAAGGGCGGACCGGACCTCCGGTTCGCAACGCGCCGAGATTGTAGTGAGAAATGTTCCCAAGCGCAAATGGGAACGATTTGCGATTGCGGGGGCCTATGGCGCCAGGCTCAGATCTCGCTCCAGCGTCGCAGGAGATTGTGATACACACCGGTCAACTGCAGCACGGCCGCGCTGTCGGCACCGGTGGTGCGCAGCGTTTCGATCGCACTGTCCATCTCCAGCAGCGTGCGCCGCGCGCTGTCATCGCGCACCATGCTCTGCACCCAGAAGAATGAGGCCAGCCGCGACCCACGGGTGACCGGATTGACGCGGTGCAGGCTGCTCGAGGGATACAGCACCAGATCGCCGGCGGGGAGCTTCACCTCGTGCTCGCCGTAGGTATCGCTGATCACCAGCTCGCCGCCGTCATAGTCGTCCGGCGCGGTGAGGAACAGCGTGCACGATACGTCCGAGCGCAGATGACTGCGCTGTCCGTCCAGCTGGGTAATCATCACCGCCCCATCCACGTGGAAGCCGTACTCGCCGCCGCCCTGGTAGCGGTTGAAACGGGGCGGCAGAATCCGCAGTGGCAATGCCGCCGCGAAGAACAGCGGATGCCGGTCCAGGGCGCCCAGCACGATCCGGCCCAGCTCGGCCTTCAGGGGCGAGGCGTCGGGCAATTGTTCATTGCGCTTGACCTGCGCGCCCTGCGCGCCGACGGTCTCGCGCCCATCGGCCCATGCCGCCTCGGCCAGCGCGCGCTGGAGGTGGGCCAGTTCATCCGCGCTCAGTACGTCGGGAACATGCAGCAACATGACAGGGTCCTTGTACGACGCAGGGGAGGGCTCCCCTGCGTCGGCCGGTGGTCAGAAGCGGAAGTCCGCACTGAACAGGACGGTGCGCGGGGCACCCGGGGTGTAACGGTAGCCGCTCTTGTTGATCGCAGCCACGTACTGCTTGTCGAACAGGTTGTAGGCGTTCAAGCGCAGCACCAGGTGCTCGTTGATGGCATACGAAGCCACCGCATCGTAAACCGTGTAGGACTTGGTGAAGGCCGGGGTACCGACCGCACCGTCGGTGCCGCGATGCATCTGGCCGGCGTAGCGCACGCCGCCGCCGATCGTCAGGCCGGACGGGAAGGCATAGCTGGTCCAACTGGTGAAGGTGTCGCCCGGGGTGTAGGTCAGGTTGCGGGTGCCGTCGGCGGCGACGTTGGCGCCTTCTTCCACCTCGGTATCCAGATGGCTGTAACCCGCCGAAACCGACCAGTTGTCGGTGATGCGGCCCACGGTGGAGACTTCGATGCCCTGCACCGACTTCTTGCCGGTCTGGGTCGGGTTGCCCGCATCGTCCAGGACCTGCGTGTTGATCTCGTTGCTGACCTCGGTCTTGAACAGCGCCACGTTGAAAGCGAGTGCGTCATCGAGGAAGGCCCACTTTGTCCCCACTTCGACGGTCCTGGCTTTCTGCGGCTCCAGGCTCGGATTGTCAGCGCTGCTGGTAGAGGCGCTCAGCTGGAAGTTGCTGCCGCCCGGCGGCTGCTGGGAGAGGGCGTAGTTGGCGTACAGGCTGACGATGTCATCGACCTTGTAGACCGCGCCGAGCTTCCAGTTGAGCAGGGTGTCCGAATGTTCAAGCGAGGGATTGGCGATCACGGTGCCAACCGGGTTGGCGCCACAGGCCGGACCACGGCCGCCGCACACCGACGCACTCTGGTACTCGGTCGAGTAGTGGTCCGCGCGCAGACCTGCGGTGACCAGCAGGCTTTCGCCGAGGTTGAGGGTGTCGAAGAGATAGATCGAGGAGGTGGTGGTCTTGCCGTGGCTGTCGGCGCCGTTGTGTGCCCAGGTCAGTCCGGTCGCGTTCCAGTCCGGGGCATACAGGTTGGCCGGCGACCAGGTGGTGCCACCGGTGGCGGCCTGGCCGAAGCTCTTGAGCTCCTCGCGGGTGAATTCCAGGCCGGCGCTCAGGTTGTGCACGATCGCCCCGGTGGTGATATCCGCCCGCAGGTTGAGCTGGTCGGTCAGGATCGTGTTCTGCTGGTCCTTGAAGGTCGGCAGGCTGCGCGCGATGGTGTAGGTGGCTGGATCGGCCGGGTTGGTGAAGCGGATGTTGCCGGTCGGTGCGCCATTGGCACCGCGCGTGCCGGTACCCATGAACGCGGTCAGCAGGTAATCCTGGTCGGTGCGGCCCCAGCGGGCGGTGTTGGTCACGCGCACCGCGTCGTTGATGTCGTGCTCGATGCGGAACGTCGCCATCTTCGCGGTGACATCGTCGTGGTCGGCGCGGGTGCCGTAGAAATTCTCCGGATCGACCGGCTGGCCGGCCAGCTGCTCCAGGCTGGGCTGCGGCGTCCAGCCCGGCAGGCCCAGGGTCGGCACGCCGCCGTCGGGCACGTTGTCCTGGTCCACGTAGAGCAGGTTGAGGAAATAACGCGTGCTGGTGCCCAGGCCGAACGCCAACGACGGTGCGATGCCCCAGCGGCGGTTGTTGACGTGGTCGCGGCCGGGTTGGTCGCTGTCCTGCCACATCGCATTCACGCGCAGCGCACTGGTTGCGCCGAGCGCCTGGTTCCAATCGGCGGTGCCGCGCTGCTGGCT
>DMZT01000277.1 GCA_003484865.1 Stenotrophomonas sp. | reverse complement strand
GCGCATCCCGCTCAACGAATCCTCCGATCCGAAGAGCCAGATCAACGAATACCTCGACGCCTACAAGGGCGAGGGCATCCAGCACATCGCCTGCTTCACCGAGAACATCTACGACACCGTGGAAGCGATGCGCGCCCAGGGCGTGGAGTTCCTGGACACGCCGGACACGTATTTCGATGTGATCGACATGCGCGTGCCCAACCACGGTGAAGACGTGGCCCGGCTGGCGAAGAACAAGATCCTGATCGATGCCGACCCGGAGACCAAACAGCGCAAACTGCTGCAGATCTTCACCACCAACTGCATCGGCCCGATCTTCTTCGAGATCATCCAGCGCAAGGGCAACGAAGGCTTCGGCGAAGGCAACTTCACCGCGCTGTTCGAAAGCATCGAACGCGACCAGATGAAGCGCGGCGTGCTGTAAGGCACTCGGCCGCCACCCGCGTTACGCTTCAACGGTGGCATCCGCGCCCGCGCGGGTGCCACCGGCTGTATTCCCTTGCCATCCACGCCTCCGGCGGAGCAGGACCATGAACAACCCGATGTCATCGCGCGGCTACCAGAGCGGTTTCGGCAATGAGTTCGCCACCGAGGCGGTGCCGGGTGCACTGCCGGTGGGGCAGAACTCCCCGCAGCGTGTCGCGCATGGTCTGTATGCCGAACAGCTGTCCGGCACCGCGTTCACCGCGCCGCGCGGCAGCAATCGCCGCAGCTGGGTGTACCGCATCCGCCCCGCGGTGACCCACGGCGAATTCACCCCCTTTATCCAGCCGCACCTGCACGGCGACGTCGCGCAGGGCCCGGTCTCGCCCAACCAGTTGCGCTGGGATCCGTTGCCGCTGCCCAGCACGCCCACCGATTTCATCGAGGGGCTGTACACCATGGGCGGCAACGGCTCGCCCGACGCCCACGCTGGCGTGGGCATCCACCTGTACGCCGCCAACCGCGACATGCAGGGCCGCTATTTCTACAACGCCGATGGCGAGCTGCTGATCGTCCCGCAGCTGGGCCGCCTGCGCCTGCTCACCGAAATGGGCGTGATCGAGATCGAGCCGCAGCAGATCGCGGTGATCCCGCGCGGTGTGCGCTTCCGTGTCGAACTGCCTGACGGCGACGCACGTGGCTACGTCTGCGAGAACTTCGGCGCGCTGCTGAAGCTGCCCGACCTGGGCCCGATCGGGTCCAATGGCCTGGCCAATCCGCGCGACTTCGAAACGCCCCATGCAGCGTTCGAGAATATCGACGGCGCGTTCGAACTGATTGCCAAATTCGAGGGCCAGCTGTGGCGTGCGGATATCGATCATTCGCCGCTGGACGTGGTCGCCTGGCACGGCAACTACGCGCCTTACCGCTACGATCTGCGCCGCTTCAACACGATCGGCTCGATCAGCCACGATCATCCCGATCCCTCGATCTTCCTCGTGCTGCATTCGCCCAGCGACACGCCGGGGACCAGCAACATGGACTTCGCGATCTTCCCGCCGCGCTGGCTGGTCGCGCAGAACACGTTCCGCCCGCCATGGTTCCACCGCAACATCGCCAGCGAATTCATGGGCCTGATCCACGGCGCCTACGATGCGAAGGCCGAAGGTTTCGTGCCCGGCGGTGCCTCGCTGCACAACTGCATGAGCGGCCACGGCCCGGATGCGGCGACCTTCGAGAAGGCCTCCGCCGCCGACCTGAGCAGGCCGGACGTGATCAAGGACACCATGGCCTTCATGTTCGAAACCCGCGGCGTGATCCGCCCCACCGCCCAGGCGATGGACGCGACGCACCGCCAGCGCGGGTACCAGCACTGCTGGCAGGGATTGAAGGCGAATTTCTCGGGCTGATGCAGGCTCAAACCAGCGCGATCTGGAAGCGCTCGGCATGTTCCTTCGGCAGCACCTCCAGCAACCGCTGCCGCACCCGCTCGGCGTAGCCGGTGGAGGTCAGGCCCGGCAGCGCATCCAGTGCGGCCTGCAGCGCGGCCATGACCGTCTCGTCGCTGCGCGATTGCTGCAGGGTGTGGAACAGCGCTGCCGCCTGCGGATGACGCTGCAGTTCCAGGATGTCCAGCAGATAGATGCGGGCGGCGACCAGCGAGCGGCGGCGTTCGGTCACGGGCACCGGCACCGCGGTCGGTGTCACCGCAGGTGCGGGTGCGGCGGGTGCGACAACGGCGACCTCCGCGACCCCACTCGACACCAGATACCCGCTCTGGATCAGCTGGATCACCATCGCCGGGGTTTCCGGGCCCACCAGCTGGCCGAGCTGGACCAGGTCGCGCTGGCCGTCGCACAGGATCAACAGCCGGCGCTGGCGCATGTCCAGGGGCGCGCGGTGGGCCTGCAAAGCGGTGCGGGCGAGGTCGGTCTTCTGCGGTTGCATGGGGGCGGGGTCGATGCGGTGCAGGCCGAGCCTGAACGCGGCAGGTGAAACGCGGATGACAGCGACACTGTGCATGCCGCCCACACGGCGCTCGCGCTAGGCTGCGCCCATTCACCGGGAGGATGCAGGCATGAGACAGCTGGGAAGCGTGATGGCAGTGGGGATGGTGCTGGCCTTGGCCGCGTGCGAGCGCACGCCGGAGACGCCGTCGGCCGATGCC
>DMZT01000186.1 GCA_003484865.1 Stenotrophomonas sp. | reverse complement strand
CGGGTACTGCAGGAGCGGGTGTTGCGGCCTGTGCGGCGGCCCCGAGGGGCAGGAGGACGGCCAGAACGAGACAAGCGGCGAGCGGCTGCGGGCGCATGATGTCCTTTTCCGATAAACGGGTCTGGTCGTTCCGGCGTGGGGTACGGAACTGGGCCGAGTATAGCCTGCCATTTCATCTAGCTGAAACCGGGCCCGGGAAGCCATCGCCGCAGGTCACCATGACCTTTGGGATATGGTGTGGTTGTGACGTGGTGCATTACTTTGCTACCACACCTGCCCACGCATCCTTAGGGACACGACGATGTCGCGACACACTTTCCTGCTCGGCCGCACCGGACGCTGTGCCGCTGCACTGCTGATCACCTCCACCCTGCTGCTGAGCGGCTGCGGTGGCGCCGGCCCCGCCGAAGCCAACGCTGCTGAAAAGGACGGCAAGGCCGAGAAGAAGGTCGATGCGGTACCGGTCGAAGCCGTCGCTGCCAGCCGTCGCGCCGTCGCCGCCAGCTACACCGGCACGGCCGCACTGGAACCGCGGGGCGAGTCGCAGGTGGTCGCCAAGACCTCCGGCGTCGCGCTGGTCGTTCTGGTCGAGGAAGGGCAGCAGGTACGTGCCGGCCAGCCGCTGGTGCGGCTGGACCCGGACCGTGCGCGCCTGGCGGTTGCCCAGAGCGAAGCGCAGATGCGCAAGCTGGAGAACAATTACCAGCGTGCCCACAAGCTCGTCGGCGAGCAGATGGTCAGCGCCGCCGACGTCGACCAGATCAAGTACGACCTCGACAACGCCCGCGCGCAGTACCGCCTGGCCACGCTCGAACTGTCCTACACCACGGTGGTCGCGCCGATCTCGGGCGTGATCGCCTCGCGCTCGATCAAGACCGGCAACTTCGTGCAGATCAACACACCGATCTTCCGCATCGTCGACAACTCGCGACTGGAAGCCACGCTCAACGTGCCCGAGCGCGAGCTGGCGACGCTGCGCCCGGGCCAGCCGGTCACGCTGATCGCCGACGCGCTGCCGGGCAAGACCTTCCCGGGCACGGTGGACCGCATCTCGCCGGTGGTCGATGCCGGCAGCGGCACGTTCCGCGTGGTCAGCGGCTTCGGCGAAGATGCTGAAGGCCTGCAGCCGGGCATGTTCGGCCGCATCCGGATCGACTACGACCAGCGTGCCGATGCTCTGGTGGTGCCGCGCATCGCACTGCTCGACGATGGCGAGCCGGCGGTGTTCCGCGTGCGCGAGGGCAAGGCCGCACGCGTGCCGGTCAAGCTGGGCTATGCCGAAGGCCCGTGGGTGGAAATCCGCGAAGGCCTGGCCGCCGGCGACCAGGTGGTTACAGCCGGCAAGGTGGCGCTGCGTGACGGCACCGCGGTGCAGGTGATCGGTGCCAAGCCGGCCGCCACTGCCGTCGCCAAGCCGGCGCCGGCCAAGGCGGAGAGCCGTCAATGACAGCGGCCGGCAACGACCACGGCAATGATCCGCACCAGGGCGAGCGCCCCGGTGCCCAGGGCGGCGGCCTGGTGGAATTCGCCACCCGCCGCCGCGTCACCATCGCGATGTTCACCGTCACGCTGATGCTGTTCGGGTTCATCGCGCTGGGCAATCTCAAGGTCAATCTGCTGCCCGACCTGAGCTACCCGACCCTGACCGTGCGCACCGAGTACACCGGTGCAGCGCCGGCGGAAATCGAAACGCTGATCACCGAGCCGGTCGAAGAAGCCGTCGGCGTGGTCAAGAACCTGCGCAAGCTCAAATCGATTTCGCGTACCGGCCAGAGCGATGTGGTGCTCGAGTTCGCCTGGGGCACCAACATGGACCAGGCCAGCCTGGAGGTGCGCGACAAGATGGAAGCGCTGAACCTGCCGCTGGAGGCGAAGTCCCCGGTGCTGCTGCGCTTCAATCCGTCCACCGAACCGATCATGCGGCTGGTGATCTCGGCGAAGACCGATCCGTCCAGCGATGCCGAGGCCGTGCGCCAGCTCACCGAGCTGCGCCGCTACGCCGATGAAGACCTGAAGAAGAAACTGGAGCCGGTCACCGGCGTGGCGGCGGTCAAGGTCGGCGGCGGTCTGGAGGACGAAATCCAGGTCGACATCGACCAGCAGAAGCTGGCCCAGCTCAACCTGCCGATCGACAATGTCATCAAGCGGCTCAAGGAAGAGAACATCAATATCTCCGGCGGTCGCCTGGAGGAAGGCTCGCAGCGTTACCTGGTGCGCACCGTCAACCAGTTCGCCGATCTGGAGGACATCCGCAATCTGCTGGTGACCACCCAGAGCAGCAACGGCAGCGCCGCCGATGCAGCGATGCAGCAGATGTTCGCCATCGCCGCCTCGACCGGCTCGGATGCCGCCGTGGCCGCCGCCTCGGCCGCGCAGAGCGCATCCAGCAGCAGCTCCACCAACATCGCCAACGGCGTGCCGGTGCGGCTGAAGGATGTCGCCACCGTGCGCCAGGGCTACAAGGAACGCGAAGCGATCATCCGTCTGGGCGGCAAGGAAGCGGTCGAGCTGGCGATCTACAAGGAGGGCGATGCCAACACGGTGTCGACCGCCGAAGCGCTGCGTGCGCGGCTGGAGCAGATCAAGGGCCAGGTGCCCGGCGATGCCGAGCTGACCACGATCGAAGACCAGTCGCGCTTCATCGAACACGCCATCAGCGACGTCAAGAAAGACGCCGTGATCGGCGGCATCCTCGCCATCCTGATCATCTTCCTGTTCCTGCGCGACGGCTGGAGCACGTTCGTGATCAGCCTGTCGCTGCCGGTCTCGATCATCACCACGTTCTTCTTCATGGGCCAGCTCGGCCTGAGCTTGAACGTGATGTCGCTGGGCGGTCTGGCGCTGGCCACCGGCCTGGTGGTGGACGACTCCATCGTGGTGCTGGAGAGCATCGCCAAGGCGCGCGAGCGTGGCCTGAGCATCCTGCAGGCCGCCATCGTCGGCACCCGTGAAGTGAGCATGGCCGTGGTCGCCTCGACCCTGACCACCATCGCGGTGTTCCTGCCGCTGGTGTTCGTGGATGGCATCGCCGGCCAGCTGTTCCGCGACCAGGCGCTGACCGTGGCGATCGCGATCGCGATCTCGCTGTTGGTCTCGATGACCCTGATCCCGATGCTGAGCTCGCTCAAGGGCCGCCCACCGCTGGCCTTCCCGGAAGAACCCGCGCATCAGCCGTGGCAGCCGGACAGCCGGTGGTTGAAGCCGGTCGCCGGCAGCCGTCGTGGCGTAGGCACGCTGGTGCGCTGGATCTGCTTCGGGATGGCCTGGTCGGTGATCCGCGTCTGGCGCGGTCTGGTGGCCGTGGTCGGCCCGGTGATGCGCAAGGCCAGCGATGTGGCGATGAAGCCGTACGCCGGTGCCGAACGCGGTTATTTGAAGCTGCTGCCGGGCGCGTTGCACCACCCGGGCAAGGTGCTGGGTCTGGCCGCGCTGGCCTTCGTCGGCACGATGGCGCTGTTGCCGATGCTGGGTGCGGATCTGATCCCGCAGCTGGCCCAGGACCGCTTCGAAATGACCGCCAAGCTGCCGGCCGGCACGCCGCTGAAGCAGACCGATGCACTGGTCCGCGAGATGCAGCTGGCCCATGCCAAGGACGACAGCATCGCCTCGTTGTACGGCGTCAGTGGCAGCGGTACCCGCCTGGATGCCAGCCCGACCGAGAGTGGCGAAAACATCGGCAAGCTGACCGTGGTGATGACCGGTGGCGGCAACGCACGCACCGAAGCGGCGATCACCGAGCGTCTGCGTGAGTCGATGCAGCAGCACCCCGGCGTGCAGGTCGATTTCGCCCGCCCGGCGCTCTTCAGCTTCTCCACCCCGCTGGAAGTGGAACTGCGCGGCCAGGACATGGCCACGCTGGAAACGGCCGGCAAGGCGCTGGCCGCGATGCTGCGCAACAACCCGCACTACGCAGACGTCAAATCCACGGTGGAAGAGGGCTTCCCGGAGATCCAGATCCGCTTCGACCAGGAGCGCGCCGGTGCCTTGGGCCTGACCACGCGGCAGATCGCCGATGTGGTGGTCAAGAAGGTGCGCGGTGATGTGGCCACGCGCTACAGCTTCCGCGACCGCAAGATCGACGTGCTGGTCCGTGCCCAGGAAGGCGACCGGGCCAGCGTGGACAGCATCCGCCGGCTGATCGTCAATCCGGGCAGCAACCGGCCGGTGACGCTGGATTCGGTGGCCGAGGTGGTCGCCACCAACGGCCCGAGCGAGATCCATCGCGCCGATCAGACCCGCGTGGCGGTGGTCTCGGCCAACCTGCGCGATATCGACCTGGGCGGCGCCGTGCGCGAAGTGCAGGACATGGTCGCCAAGCAGCCGCTGGGTGCCGGTGTGGGCATGCACATCGGCGGCCAGGGTGAGGAGCTGGCCGATTCGGCGCGCTCGCTGATCTTCGCCTTCGGCCTGGCCATCTTCCTGGTGTATCTGGTGATGGCCTCGCAGTTCGAGTCGCTGCTGCACCCGTTCGTCATCCTGTTCACCATCCCGCTGGCGCTGGTCGGTGCGATCCTGGCGTTGATGCTGACCGGCAAGCCGATCTCGGTGGTCGTGTTCATCGGGTTGATCCTGCTGGTGGGCCTGGTGACCAAGAACGCGATCATCCTGATCGACAAGGTCAACCAGCTGCGCGAGGCCGGTGTGCCCAAGCGCGAGGCGTTGGTGGAAGGCGCGCGCTCCCGCCTGCGGCCGATCATCATGACCACCCTGTGCACGCTGTTCGGCTTCCTGCCGCTGGCGGTGGCGATGGGCGAAGGCGCCGAAGTGCGTGCGCCGATGGCGATCACCGTGATCGGTGGCCTGCTGGTCTCCACCCTGCTGACCCTGGTGGTGATCCCGGTGGTGTACGACCTGCTGGATCGTCGTGGCGACGCCTACTACCGCGCGCGTGGCCGGCACCTCAAGACGCCGCTGGCCGATGCCGGCCATGACACCGCACAGGAGCCGGCATGAGCATTGCCGAGTTCTCCATCCGCCGGCCCATCACCACGATCATGTGTTTTGTGTCGTTGGCGGTGGTGGGCCTGATCGCCTCGTTCCGGCTGCCGCTGGAAGCACTGCCGGACATCTCCGCGCCATTCCTGTTCGTGCAGGTGCCGTACACCGGTTCCACGCCGGAAGAGGTCGAGCGCAACATCATCCGGCCCACCGAAGAAGCGCTGGCAACGATGACCGGGATCAAGCGCATGCGCTCCTCGGCCACCTCCGAAGGTGCCAGCATCTTCATCGAGTTCACCGACTGGGACCGCGACATCGCCATCGCGGCCTCCGATGCCCGCGAGCGCATCGATGCGATCCGCAGCGACCTGCCTGACGACCTGCAGCGCTACAACGTGTTCAAGTGGTCCAGCAGCGATGACCCGGTGCTGAAGGTGCGCCTGGCCAGTGCCACCGACCTGACCGGCGCATACGACATGCTCGACCGCGAGTTCAAGCGGCGGATCGAGCGCATCCCGGGGGTGGCGCGGGTCAACATCTCCGGTGCCCCACCGAACGAGGTCGAGATCGCGATCAGCCCGGACCGGTTGACCGCGCACAACCTGAGCATCAACGAGCTCAGCGATCGCCTGCGCACGCTGAACTTCTCGATCTCGGCCGGGCAGATCGACGACAACGGCCAGCGCGTGCGCATCCAGCCGGTGGGCGAGATCACCGACCTGCAGGAACTGCGCGATCTGGTGATCGACACCAAGGGCCTGCGCCTGGGCGACATCGCCGAGATCCGGCTCAAGCCCACCCGCATGAACTACGGGCGCCGCCTGGACGGCAACCCGGCCGTCGGCCTGGATATCTACAAGGAGCGCAGCGCCAACCTGGTGGAGGTCTCGCGTGCCGCGCTGGCGGAAGTGGAGGCGATCCGCACGCAGCCCTCGATGCGCGATGTGCAGATCAAGGTGATCGACAACCAGGGCAAGATGGTGACGTCTTCGCTGCTGGAGCTGGCCGAGGCGGGTGCAGTGGGCCTGCTGTTGTCGATCACGGTGCTGTTCTTCTTCCTGCGCCATTGGCCCTCCACGCTGATGGTGACCCTGGCGATCCCGATCTGTTTCGTGATCACGCTGGGCTTCATGTATTTCGCCGGCGTCACCCTCAACATCCTGACCATGATGGGCCTGCTGCTGGCGGTCGGCATGCTGGTGGACAACGCCGTGGTGGTGGTGGAGAGCATTTACCAGGAACGTGAGCGGATGCCTGACCAGCCACGGCTGGCCTCGATCATCGGCACCCGCAACGTGGCCATCGCGCTGAGCGCCGGCACGCTGTGCCACTGCATCGTGTTCGTGCCGAACCTGTTCGGCGAGACCAACAACATCAGCATCTTCATGTCGCAGATCGCCATCACGATCTCGGTCTCGCTGCTGGCCTCCTGGCTGGTCGCGGTGAGCCTGATCCCGATGCTGTCCGCGCGTATGCAGACGCCCAAGCTGGTGCATTCGGACAGCGGGGTGATCGCCCGCCTGCAGCGCCGCTACGCCACACTGCTGCAGTGGACGCTGGAGCATCGCGGTTGGAGCGTGTTCGGCATCCTGCTGGTGATCCTGATCAGCCTGGTGCCGATGAAGCTGACCAAGATCGACATGTTCGGTGGCGAGGGTGGCCACGAGGTGTTCATCGGGTACAACTGGAAGGGTGCCTATACCTTCGGGCAGATGTCCGAGGAAGTGGCACGCGTCGAACGCTACCTGGATGACAACCGCGAGGCGCTGCACATCACCCAGGTGTATTCCTGGTACAGCGAGCAGGAAGGCAGCAGCACGATCGTGACCTTCGATACCGCGCACGCCAAGAGCATGCCAGCCGTGCAGGAGGCACTGCGCAAGGGCCTGCCGCGGTCGGCGCGTGCCGATTACGTGGTCGGCAACTCGGGCGACGGCGGCGGCGGTGGCAACAACCAGGTGCAGGTGCAGCTGGTCGGCGACTCGACCAAGATGCTGCAGGAGATCGGCGAGGAAGTGGTGCCGCTGCTGGCCCAGCGCAAGGAACTGCGCGACGTGCGCATCGACAACGGCGAGAAGGGCAGCGAGTTGTCCATCCATGTGGACCGCGAGCGCGCGGCCGCGTTCGGCTTCAATGCCGAGCAGGTGGCCAGTTTCGTCGGCCTGGCCCTGCGTGGCGCGCCGCTGCGCGAGTTCCGCCGCGGTGACAGCGAAGTGCCGGTATGGGTGCGTTTCGCCGGTGCCGAGCAGAGCAGTCCGGAAGACCTGGCCAGTTACACCGTGCGCACCGGTGACGGCCGCTCGGTGCCGCTGCTGAGCCTGGTGGATGTGGCGATCAAACCCTCGGCCACGCAGATCGGCCGCACCAACCGCCAGACCACGCTGACCATCAAGGCCAACCTGGCCGAGAAGGTCACCGTGCCGGAAGGGCGCAAGGCCATGGAGGAGATGCTCACGCCGATGAGTTTCCCGGCCGGCTACACCTTCAGCTTCGACGGCGGCGACTACGGCGACGACGACCAGGCGATGTCGCAGATGATGTTCAATCTGGTGATCGCGCTGGTGATGATCTACGTGGTGATGGCGGCCGTGTTCGAGTCGCTGCTGTTCCCGGCGGCGATCATGAGCGGCGTGCTGTTCTCGATCTTCGGCGTGTTCTGGCTGTTCTGGATCACCGGCACCTCGTTCGGGATCATGTCCTTCATCGGCATCCTGGTGTTGATGGGCGTGGTGGTGAACAACGGCATCGTGATGATCGAGCACATCAACAACCTGCGCCGCCGCGGGATGGGGCGGACCCAGGCCCTGGTGGAAGGCTCACGCGAGCGCCTGCGCCCGATCATGATGACGATGGGCACCGCGATCCTGGCGATGATCCCGATCTCCATGACCGACACCCAGCTGCTCGGCAATGGTCCGCCGTACTACCCGATGGCCCGCGCCATCGCCGGCGGCCTGGCGTTCTCCACGGTGGTGAGCCTGCTGTTCCTGCCGACCATCTACGCGATGCTCGATGACATGAGCACGGCGGTGTCGCGGATCATCCGGCGCGCGCGTGGCCGCGGCGTGGATGCTCCGGTGGTCGAGCCGGGCGCAGAATCGGTTTGAGGGTGGATGGAGGCCCGTTGGGCGGGCCTCCTTTTTTTGCGGACCGCATCCAAGA
>DMZT01000187.1 GCA_003484865.1 Stenotrophomonas sp. | reverse complement strand
CGGGCCCGCCCCTTCGCCCGGCGTGGTCGGCGCGGTGCCGTCCTGTTGGGCCAGCGCCCCGATACTGCCCTTGTCACGGTTCTGCAGCCGCGCGCTCTGTACCGCCAGTGCCTGCACGCCCGCCTGTTCGATGCGCCCGTCGCGGTTGGCCAGCGAGGCGGCCTCCACATCCAGGCGGGTGCCGTTGAGCTGGCCGCCGCTGTTGTCCACGTCCTGGCCGGTGCGCAGGTTCAGTTCACGCCCGGCGCTGACCAGCCCTTCGTTGCGTACACCGCCGGTGGCAGCGATGCGCGTATCGTCGCGCGCCTGCAGTTTGCCGGTGTTTTCCAGCCGGCCATCGACAGTCACGACCAGCTCCCCGGTTTGCGCCCCGAGGTTGCCCGCATTGCGCACGCCCACGCCGTGCTCGGTGCCCATGAGCAGGATCTTGTTGGCGTACATGCCGCCCAGCTGGGCCACATCGAGCGCGTACTGCGGCGCATTGCCTTCGGCGGCCTGCGCCTGCACACGGCTCAGATCGGCGCTCACCGTATTGGCGCCGGTGGTGACCTGCAGCTGCTGTGCCCACAGGCCCGCGTTGAGCTGCACCGAGCGCGCGATCAGATCGGTGTAGTCGACCCGGCTGGCATCCATGCCGGCGCCGAAGATATGGATCGCACCGCCTTGCACGCGGTATCCCTCCAGCGCGCCGCCGTTGAACATCGGGGTGCCGGTGGTCAGGGTGATGCGGTTGGCGTTGATGAAGCCGCAGCCGTCGCAATCGATACCAGCGGGGTTGGCGATCACCACCTGCGCGCGGTCGCCGGCCACTTCCACGTAGCCGCGCAGCTGGCTCGGGTTGGCGCCATTGACCTCGTTGAGGATCACCCGCGCAGTGCCGCCGGCCAGCCACGGATTGCCCTGCACCCAACCGCCGAGCTGGGACTGCGTGTTGCCGCGCGAATTGTTGAGGATGACGCCCTGCTGGTCGACGTCGAAGCGCTGGTAGGTATTGCGCGAGACACCGGCCGCACTCGGGGTCTGGATGTTGATCTGCGGCGTGCCGTTGGCGGTCTCCAGCACGGTCGGGCGCTGGTTGCCGGGCGCATTCGGATCGGCCACCACCTGCGCCGCGGCCAGGCCGCTCACGCCGACCCAGCCCAGCATCACCCACAGCGCGAACGCCATCGGGCGCAGTGCCGCCGTGCGATCGCCATCCTGCCCGGTACCGGCGCCGCCGGGGCGCGGCGTGATTTCCGCGGCGACCTGCCAGAGCATGAGGGCGTGGTTGAACACGAGGCGGTACAGATGCTTGTTCATGACAATTCCTTTGTGTGCGTGCGGTCGGTGCGGCGCGAACGCGCCCGCACTGAAATCAGAACGACCAGCTCAGGGTGAATCCGGTGACGGTATAGGCGTTCTGGAAACCAGAGGGCTTGTTCAACGGGGCGCCGACGAAGCCGTCCCAGTACAGGCCGCGATACGACCCGCGCAGGCCGATCACGCTGCCCGCCAGGTCATTGCCTACCTGCCATTGCGTGGCGCTGCCGCCGACATGGCCGTAATCGGCGCCAACGTAGAATTCCTGCCCGCCGCCCAGGGCCAGGCCGATGTCGTTGCGGATGAGCCAGCCGCGCTCACCCATCAAGGACATCTCGCCATCGAAGCCGCGCACGGTGTAGCGCCCGCCGATCGCGAAGCGGTCCTGCGGCACCAGCCCGCCACGGTTCCATTGCGCTCGCCAGCTGCCGGTGTAACGCAGGCGCTGCTGGCCGAGCTGGAACGGGACGCTCAGCTGTGCGTCGGCGAAGTAGATCTTCGGGTGCGAGGTGGCTTCACCGAACAGCTCCTCGGGCGCTGCGATCGAACCGAACGCCCCGGTGCCGCGGCGGAAGCCGACGGTGCCATCGAGCGTGGCCTGGCCGATGAAATGACGGTGGTTCAGGCCGAGCTCCCAGCCGCCCATGCGCCGGCGCTGGACCAGGATTTCGGTGTCGTCGATGAAGTTGCGCGAATCGCGCTCCCACGCACGCAGGTACATGCTGGTCTTGCTGTCCGCATTGCGGAACAGCAGGCGCGTGGCGCGCACTTCGGCGTTGTAACTCTCGCCGCTGTAGAGATACGACTGCTGGTTGCCGGCCACGGTCTGCTCGTACTCGTAGCCACTGCGCGTCGCGCCGAACAGCCAGTAGCCGACGGGAATCGAGTAGTGGAAGGTGAAGCCCTTGGTACCGCGCTTGCCGCCACTGAACACGTCGTGGTTGAGGTTGACGTAGAACAGGTCGTTCTGGCGCAGCGCGTGGTCCAGCGACATCGTCGCACCGGCCTGGGTCTTGCCGGTGGCCTTGCTGCCGGAATCGTCCAGGCTGAGGTTGAAACGGACCAGCCGCTGCTGCGACCACTGCACCACCAGGTCACTCTGGCCAGGTGCGGCGTCGTCACCTTCGGCCGGGCTGATCTGGATGTCGGCCTCGGCGGTCGGCACGCGCTTGAAATTCTCCAGCCCCTGTTCGATATCGCGCAGGTTGAGCAGGTCGCCACTGCGTGCCGGGATCGCGTTCCACAGGGTGGCGTCACGATGGGTGCCCTCGGCGAAACGGATCTGGCGGAGCGTGCCGGGCACCACGGTCAGTGCCAGGGTGCCGGTGGTGAGGTCCTGCGGCTGGGCCAACACGCGCGTGGTGACGAAGCCGCGCTCGACGATCGCGTTCTGTACCCGCGACATCACCACGTTGATACCGGCGGTGCCCAGACAGCGGCCGAGCGCCGGATCGCCTTTGACGTTGGCTGCGGGCAACGCCCACTGGAAACGCTCGGCCTGCTCGCCCTCCAGGGTGATGCGGTCGATCACGAAGCAGGGTGCTTCGTCCTGGGGCAGCCGCTCCGGTGCGGCCACCGGCGCGTCCTGCAGACGTGCATCGGGCCGGGTTTCAAGCTGCTCGCGCAGGGCGCGTTCGCGCTCCTGCTGGCGGAGCAGCTCCTGATCCGGGGCGGGCAGCTGCTGGGCACTGGCCGGCAGATAGACCAGGGCCAGCGCGGCCGCCAGCGGGGCCAGAAGGAGGGTGCGCCGGGAAGCGCCATGGGAACCGGCGCGAGCCGGGGTGGGTAGTACGTTGTTTGGCATGCAGGATCTCGAACGTGGGCTGGCACGAACCATCGTTCGCTATAGACCGCCCCTATGGAGGCCCGCCAATTTAAGAGCTATTCGCGACATGAGAACCGTCAAAAACCCCACCCTTCCGGTAAGACAACCACCCGTTCGCTTGTAGGAATTTTCCTAAATAGTCATTTTTTTGACGCAGCGCACATGAAAGGGGACCGCGTGGCCCTTGTTGTGAAGGCGTTTTCACACGTAGCACGGCGCGCGGCGGGGCATCGTGCCCGCGGCCGGTCCCCTCGCCTCCGAGCCACACCACCGCGCCCCACCCCGCGCGACCTGCCGGGGTCTAACCCGTACAATGGCCGGTCCTGGCCCCGCCTTCGGCGGCGGCCAGTCCCCTACCCCGCAGACGCTGGCCACTGGCCGGTCTCTGCCGTTGCACCCGCGCGCCCGCATGGCCGCGGTGCGCCACCTGTCAGGAAACATGCTGATGACTCACCCCACCCCACCGTCCCAGTCCCTGCTGCACGGGCGCCTTCTCGCCTTCGCTGCGATCCTGCTGGCCGCGTTGAACCTGCGCACCGCGGTCACCTCGCTGACCCCGCTGCTGGATGTGCTCGGCCAGACCTTCGGCTTCGGCACCACCATGACGGGCGTACTCGGCATGCTGCCGACGGCGGCCTTCGCGTTGTTCGGGGTGACCACCCCCGCCGTCGCGCGTCGCCTGGGCCTGGAGCGCACCGCGCTGCTGGCGATGAGCCTGGCCACCGTGGGCCTGCTGCTGCGCTCGATGGCCGGCGGCGTGGGCAGCCTGCTGTTCGGCTCGGTGGTGGCGCTGGCGGGTATGGGCATCGGCAACGTGGTGGTGCCACCGCTGGTGAAGCGTTACTTCGCCAACCGCGTGGGCACCATGAGCACGCTCTACATCACGGTGCTGCAGATCGGCACGATGATGCCGGCCCTGTTGGCGGTGCCGGTCGCGCAGCAGGCGGGCTGGCGCGTATCGCTGGGCATCTGGGCGCTGATGTCGCTGGCTGCGGCACTGCCGTGGCTGATGCTCTCGCGCGCACGTCCGCACCCGGACACGATCAGCGCCGCCAACGATCCCTCCAGCGCGCCGCACGGCAAGGTCTGGAAGACGCCGCTGGCGTGGGGCATGACCCTGATGTTCGGCATGACCTCGTTGATGACCTATTCGATGTTCACCTGGCTGCCGCGGATCGTGGTCGAGGCCGGTGCGACACCGGCGTTCGGCGGCATCATGGTGGCGATCTTCGCGGCCTGCGGCCTGCTGCCATCGCTGACCATGCCGGCCCTGGCCGTGCGCCTGCGCAATCCCTTCGGGCTGGTGTTGATCGGCTTCAGCGCGTTCCTGATCGCCTTCGCCGGGCTGTTGTTCGCCCCGATGAAGGCCCCGTGGCTGTGGGCGGTGCTGCTCGGCATCGGGCCGTCCACGTTCCCGCTGGCCCTGACCCTGATCAACCTGCGGACCCGCACCCCCGCCGGTTCGGCCGCGTTGTCCGGCTTCATGCAGGGCGTGGGCTATGCCTTCAGCTGCCTGGGCCCGTTCCTGTTCGGCTGGCTGCACGCGGTCAGCGGCGGCTGGCACCTGCCGTTCGGCTTCCTGGTCCTGTGCGCGGTGGTGCTGTTGTGCGCCTCGTGGGTCGCCTGCAAACCGCAGAAGCTCGAAGACCAGTGGTAGGCGCCCCGGCGCGTCCATCTACACGCGTTGTGCGCAACTGCTGACGTAGCGTGTCGCTAACTGACCCGGTGGGCTGCACCGGGCAGCGTTCGGAGCCTCTGGCGTCGCCAGCCGGCTGAACAGCTTCATCGCGATGGAGTGCGCCGTCCTTGGCTGCGACATGGCCTGAATCTGTAGCGATTCAATGACTTGCCCCTCCCCTCCGGGTTCCACCCGGGGGCTGATGGGTCGTACCCGCGTCTTAACGATTTGGCAACAACTGCGCAGTCAGGCACGATTGGCATGTGATGTGCGTCACACTTTTGACGCAACACACCTTTGAAAGGATGCTCCAAGGGGGGTTCCATGTACGACCATCGGCCGCTGGCGCTCTGCGTCGGCCTGGCATGCGCGACACTCGCTTTTTCCGCTCCGGCGGCTGCAGCCACTGCGCGGGACAACGCATTGGCCGAGATCGGCCAGTTCCGGGACCATGCCCAATGGCTGGATGCACTGGCGGCGATCGAGCGGGCACGGGTGCAGTCGCCCGACGACGCATTGCTGTATCGCCTGCAGGTGCTGACCCTGGCGGACATCGGCAACGCGCACCGCGCCTGGCAGCTGTACCTGGCGCGCCCCACCCTGTTCGATGCGGCACAGAAAGAACGGCTGGAAGGCAATTATCTGGCCAAGCTGGTGGGCTGGAGCCTGGCCTATGGCCCCAGCGAGGACACCCGCTTGGATGAAGCCGATGCCGCGCTGGCGCAGATGCAGCAGTACCTCGAACGCGATGGCACCACCGTGCAGCAGGCGCCGCTGCGGATCCGCCATGACCGGCTGATCCTGCTCAACCGGCTGGGCCGCCATGCGCAGGTTCGCGAGGAGTACCGCACGCTGCTCGCCGAGGGCCACCCGGTGCCGAACTATCTGCTGGCCGCCGTCGGCGATTCGCTGATGGCCACGCAGCATCCGGCCGAGGCGATCCCGGTGCTGGAAGCCGCACTCAAGGCTGACCCGTCGCTGCCGCAGGCGCGTTCGGAACTGGCCTATGCGTATCTGGAGGACGAGCAGGCCGACACCGCGATCGCCCTGCTGAAGAAGTGGCAGGCCGATGAGCCCGCGTGGCGCTGGGCCAACGGTGCCAAGGCACCCTATCCGAACTGGCCGCGCTACGAGGCCGACCTCAACCTGGCCATGGTGCGTGCCTACAGTGGCGACCTGCCCACTGCGCAGCGCGATCTGGAGAAGATGGTCGAGATCGGGCCAGGCAATACCGGCTCGCAATCCTCGCTGGGCAACATCTACCTGATGCGTGGCTGGCCACGGCGGGCGCTGGAGCGCTACAGCATGGCCAACACGCTGGACCCGCGCGACGTACCGGCGCGGCTGGGCCAGTACGACGCCTACGTGCAGGTGCAGCGCGATGACCTCGCGCGCCCCATCCACGACACGCTGCTCGCTGCCTACCCCAACCAGCCCTCCGTGCAGCGCATGGACCGCAGCTGGCGCGCGCATCGTGGCTGGCAGTGGCATGCCTACGCCGAAGGCGGGCGCAGCTCCGGCGGTGGCGGTGCGTCACCGCTGGGCAACGATGACGGCCGCTACGGCGTTGAAGTGCAGTCGCCGGTGCTGGACGACCGCTGGCGCCTGGTCGCGTTCGCCGATCGGCGCAGTGTGGATTTCCAGGACCAGACCATCGACCCGCTGCGGATCGGCGTGGGCACCCGTTACCGCTACGGGCGTGCCGATGCCGAAGCCTTCGTCAACCGCGCCAACGACCACATCGGCGATACCGGCCTCAGTGCCGGGTTCGGCTGGCAGTTCAGCGATCAATGGCATGCCGGCATCACCGCCGCACGCAATGACCCGGATGCCTCGATGCAGGCGCGCGTCTCAGGCATCACCGCCGACAGCATTGCGCTGACAGCCGACTATCGCCGCGATGAACGTACTCACTGGAGCCTGGGCGCCAGTCAGTTCCGCTACGACGACGGTAATCGCCGCGATACCGTCAGCACCGCCATCGAACAACGCCTGATGACCCGGCCGACCGTGTTCGTGGATGGCCTGGGCAGCCTGTACGCCAGCCGCGGCAGCCGCGACGACGTGCCCTACTTCAACCCATCCGAGGACCACTCGGTGGAGATCGGGCTGCGCGTGGACCAACAACTGTGGCGTCACTACGAACGCCACTTCCGCCATCGCCTGACGGTCTCGGTGGGGCAGTACTGGCAGCAGGGCTATGGCAGCGCGATCGTGCCTTCGGCCGAGTACCGCCACGAGTGGCAGCTCGGCGAAGGCCGCATTTTCGAGTACGGCATCCGCTGGTCGCGACCGGTCTATGACGGACAGCGTGAACGACATATCGGCCTGGATGCCGGCCTGCGGTGGGGAGAATGACATGCGGCACATGGACTTGAAGCGTTGGACCCACTGGCTGTTGCTGGCCCTGCTCACCGTGGTCCTGCCGGCCCAGGCACAGCAACCGCCGGCCGTACTTGATGCGGCCGACAACGGGCTGCTGGTGCTCAGCTACCACGACATCCGCGACGAGGTGGCCGAACGCGGCGACCCGGATGCCTATGCCGTCAGCACGCAGAACTTCGCCGCGCATCTGGACTGGCTGTCGGCCCACGGGTATCACCCGGTCTCGCTGTCGCAGCTGATCACCGCCTCGCAGGGCGGCACGCCGCTGCCGCCCAAGCCGGTGCTGCTTACCTTCGATGATGGCCTGCGCAGCGTGTACAGCAAGGTGTTTCCGTTGCTGCGCGCCTACAACTATCCGGCGCTGGTGGCGGTGATCACCGACTACGTGGATATGCCGGCCGGGCGCCAGATCGATTACGGCTACCGCCCGTTCACCCGCGAGGATTTCCTCACCTGGGCGCAGCTGCGTGAGATGCAGAAAAGCGGGCTGATCGAACTGGCCAGCCATACCGACAACCTGCACCACGGCGTACAGTCCAACCCACAGGGCAACTCGACGCCGGCGGTGATCACGCGCATCTACGATCCTGCCCGCAAGACCTATGAAACCGCAGGCGAGTACGAGGCCCGTCTGCGCGCCGATCTGGGCCGCAGCGTGGAGCGCATCCAGCGCAATGTCGGCGTCAGCCCCAAGGCGATCGTGTGGCCGTACGCCGCCTACAACGCGCTGAGCAACGACATCGCCGAGCAGCTGGGCATGCCGGTCTCGTTCGATCTGGAAGGCCGCAGCACGCCGGTCAAGCGTGATCTTCATGGCCTGGCGCGCCTGCTGGTGACCAACAATCCAACCGTGGTGCAGCTGGCCTACGAGCTGCGCCGCGATGTCGAGCGCGATGGCATGCGGGCGCTGCAGATCGACCTGGATGCGGTCTACGATGCCGACCCGGTGCAGCTGGCCAAGAACCTGGATGCGCTGATCGAGCGGGTCAAGAAGATCGGCCCGACCCACGTCTTCCTGCAGGCCTTCGCCGATCCGGACGGCAACGGCTCGGCCGACGCGCTGTACTTCCCCAACCGCCATCTGCCGATGCGTGCGGACCTGTTCAACCGGGTGGCGTGGCAGCTCAAGACGCGCGCCGGGGTGAAGGTGTTCGCGTGGCTGCCGGTGCTGGGCTACGAGCTCAAGGACCCGGCCATCCGCAAGGCGCTGGCCATCGAGAGCCCGGAAAGCGACGGCATCTTCCGGCTGGACTTCACCCGGCCGCAGGTCCGCAGGATCATCGATGACATCTACGAAGACCTGGCGATCAACGCCTACTTCGAGGGCCTGCTCTTCCACGATGACGCCTACCTGCGCGACACCGAGCTGACCCAGTTGCCGCCCGAAGACGATGACGGTGCACGCACCCAGGCGCTGATCGACTTCACGCTGGAGCTGCGCACCGCGGCGCAGCGCTGGCGGCCGAAGCTGGGCACCGTGCGCAACCTGTATGCCCAGCCCGTGCTGGAACCGCAGAGCGCGAGCTGGTTCGCCCAGCGTCTGGACCTGTTCAACAAGGCCTACGACCACACCGCCCTGATGGCGATGCCGTGGATGGAAGGCAGCCGCAGCCCGGAACGCTGGCTGGACCGGCTGGTGGTGGCAGTGAAGCAGCACGATCCGCAGTTGTCGCAGACGATGTTCGAGCTGCAGACGCTGGACTGGCGCACCGGCAAGCCGATCCCCGGCGACCGCCTGCGCGCGCAGATCCGCCGTCTACAGGCGCAGGGCGTGCGTCATTTCGCCTGGTATCCGGATGACTTCATCGCCGGACGTCCCTCCACGTATGACGCGCGCGCGGCCATGTCGGCCCGCAGCTTCCCGTACGAGGAAAAGTGAGGTCGCCATGCATCCTCTTCTCTACACCTTGTTCCAGTTCGCCTTCTTCTACCCGATGGTGATGGCGTTCTTCTGGATGTCCGGCGGCCTGTATTACTTCTTCCGGCGCGAACGCAAGGCACGCGACCGCGATGATCCGCCGCCGATGGCTGAGTATCCGTTCGCGTCGATCCTGATCCCGTGCCACAACGAAGCGGAGAACCTGGAAGACACCCTCGGTTCGGCGCTGAAGCAGAACTACCCGGACTTCGAAGTCATCGCCATCAACGATGGCAGCAGCGACGATACCGGGGCACGGCTGGATGCCCTGGCCGCCCTGCACCCACGCCTGCGCGTGGTGCATCTGGACCGCAACCTGGGCAAGGCCAATGCGCTGCGCATGGGCGCGCTGGCGGCACGCTCGGAGTTCCTGGTGTGCATCGATGGCGATGCGATGCTGGAGGAGTACGCCACCCACTGGATGGTCTGGCACCTCACCTCGGGCCCGCGCGTGGGCGCGGTCACCGGCAACCCGCGCATCCGCAACCGTTCCACCCTGCTGGGCCGGCTGCAGGTCGCCGAGTTCTCTTCGATCATCGGCATGATCAAGCGCGCGCAGCGGGTGTATGGGCGCATCTTCACCATCTCCGGGGTGATCGCCGCGTTCCGCCGTACTGCGCTGCATCGGATCGGGTACTGGTCCGACGACATGGTCACCGAGGACATCGACATCAGCTGGCGCCTGCAGATGGATCATTGGGACATCCGCTACGAGCCCAATGCGCTGTGCTTCATCCTGATGCCGGAAACGCTGAAGGGGCTGTGGCGGCAGCGCCTGCGCTGGGCCCAAGGGGGCGTGGAAGTTCTGCTGCGGCACGGTGGCTCGCTGTTCCATTGGCGCAAGCGCCGCATGTGGGGCGTGCTGCTGGAGTACATCCTCAGCGTGCTGTGGGCGTACACGATGCTGGCCATCATCGTGCTGTGGGCACTGGGCAAATTCATGACACTGCCGCCCGAGCTGTACATCGCCACGCTGCTGCCGCAGTGGCATGGCGTGATCCTGGCGCTGGTCTGCCTGCTGCAGTTCGCCAGCAGCCTGATCATCGACCGCCGTTACGAAACGCATATTGGACGTAATTACTTCTGGGTGATCTGGTACCCGATGGCGTACTGGCTCATCAGTCTGTTCACGACCCTGGTGGCGTTCCCCAAGACGATCTTCAAGCGTCGTGGCAAGCGCGCGGTCTGGGTCAGTCCTGACCGGGGTATCCGATGAACACTGTCAAATCCACCCGCCGCTTCGACTCGCGGCTGATCCAGAAACCGCGCCAGCAGCCACGCCTGCAGCGTACTGCCTGGGGCTTTGTGACCATCGCCTTCTGGGCGTTCTACTTCTACCTGTGGGCACCGCTGGTCACGTTGGTTTCCTGGCTGCTGGGCGGGCAGATGGCCTGGGCGCAGCTGTACGAACAGAAGCAGACGGTGGATCCGTTCGTGGTGATCGCGCTGCCGGTGATGCTGCTCTGCTGCGCGGCGCTGCTGATCGCCTGGGCCGAGTACAACCGCATGCGCTTCACGGGCAAGGAACGTCGGCTGCCGCATGACGATGTGACCCGCGCCGAGATCGCGCACGACCTCGGCGCGAGTGCCTCAGTGGCCGCGTCGCTGGCCGATGGCAAGTCGGTGACCCTGCACATGGATGAGCACGCGCGGCCGGTACGGGTCACCGCGCAGGCATTGGCGGGCGCGCACAGGTAATCGCGCGGGTGTTGCCAGACCGGTAGTGCCGGCCGCTGGCCGGCTCCCC
>DMZT01000185.1 GCA_003484865.1 Stenotrophomonas sp. | reverse complement strand
ACCGCCGCGAGCGCAAGAACGCGCCGATACTGGCCGTTCGCGCCACGGTCGATGCCGACCTGGCCCGCGCCCGCAGCGAAGAAGCCACCGCCACCGCGCAGCTGCAGCTGCGCCGCAATGAAGTCAGCCAGCTGCAGCGCCAGTTGGCCACCGGGGAAGACCGCTGATGATGTCCACCAAGATGCGCATGCCCTGCCTGCTGCTGGCCGCCAGCCTCAGCCTGCCGCTGATGGTCCAGGCCGCCGATGACCCGGCCGTGGCCCAGCTGACCCAGCGTCTGATGGCGATCCAGTCCAACCCGGATGCGGCCCAGCTGGCCGCCTTCGAGCGCTTGCAGGCCCAGCAGGCCGTGGCCGATCTGGCCAAGGCCAAGCGCCGCGACCAGGACCAGGCCCGTTATCTGGCCGAGCGCCGGGTCGAGATCGCCGAGACCAGTGTCCGTGCCGCGCTGGCCCAGCGTGAGGTGGATCAGCTTGAACGCACCCGCAGCGAGCTGCTGATCGAAGCCAGCCGCCGCGATGCCCAGCGTGCCCGCCAGGAAGCCGAGCGCCTGCGCGTGCAGGCCCAGATCCAGGCCGAGGAAAGCGAGCGCCTGCGCCAGGCGGCCGAGCAGGAAGCGCTGGCCCGCCAGGATGCCGAAACCGCGCTGACCAGCGTGGCTGGCAAGCAGACCGCGCGACTGAGCGCCGCCCAGCAGAACGCGGCCAAGCTGGCCCGTGAGGAAGCCGAGCTGGTGGCGGGCAGCAAGCTGCCGGGCTCCAAGTTCGACAGCCGCGGCGAAGTGTTCACCTTCAACGGCGATGCTTTCGCGGCCGGCAAGGGCAGCTTGTCCGGCGGTGCCAAGGGCCAGGCCAAGGCTTTGGCCGAGTACCTGAACATCGGCAAGAAGGGCCGGGTCCGGATCGAGGCGTACGACGCCGCGGCCGGTGTCGGCCAGCAGCGCGCCGAGGCCCTGCGCGATGCGCTCGTGGCGGCTGGTGTCAGTGCCAGCCGGTTGCAGGTCAGCGGCAAGAAGGCCGCCGCGACCAAGGCCCGCTCGGCCGAGGTCATCATCGCGCCCTGATGCCGGACCGGTGCTGCGTCATGCGCAGGGGTCATGACGCAACTGGTTGTTTTTGTTTAATTTTCGTTGTTCTGCGCGTTCAGCCTGAACCCCGCTTAGGCGGGGTCGACGATATCGTTTGAAAGGGTTGAACCGGCCCCGAAGCAAGCGTAGGGTCAGTTGTCCGGGTCGCCTTCCGCGGCCCGGACGATAGGAGGGCCGGCAATGCACCAGCGCCACGAATCACAGCAGTCCGAGGTCCAGTCTCTACTGGCCGCCGCTGCGGGTTCGCAGGTCAGGGTTGTGCGGCACTCCGCCCCAAGCAGCGCCCCGTGCCGTCAGGCCGGGGCGTTCTTGTTTCTGCAGAAGCGATAGGAGGTTCATCATGTTTGAAGGTCAGCCCCAGAGCGATATCGACGCACGGCGCAAGCAGGATCCTGAATTCAAGGCGCTCTACGAACGGCACCAGAAGTTGAACAAGAAGTGCATGGATGCCGAGCTGGGTGTGCTTCCGATAGACAGCCTCACCCTGGGACAGATGAAGCGTGAAAAGCTGCTGGCCAAGCAGAAACTGGAACGGATGTACGCCTCCCCCGTGCACTGACCCCCCTTGCTGCCCTACGTCGCGGGCGGTTCCGGTCTCCTCGTCGACCGGTGCCGTCCGCGCCGCTTGATGAACGCGGCAACCTGACTTTCGCCGCCAACCGTCGGATAATCACCGGTCCGGCCGCATTGCGGCGCGAATCGATGTGATCCGATGGCAATCCACTCCTCCGTACTCGAACTCATTGGCCAGACCCCGATCGTCAAGGCCCAGCGCCTGGATACCGGTGTCTGCGAGCTTTACCTGAAGCTCGAGAGTGCCAATCCCGGAGGATCGATCAAGGACCGCATCGGCCTGTCGATGATCGAAGCCGCCGAGCAGCGTGGCGACCTCAAGCCGGGCGCGACCCTGGTCGAGGGCACCGCCGGCAACACCGGCCTGGGCCTGGCGCTGGTCGCCCAGCAGAAGGGCTACAAGCTGATCCTGGTCGTGCCGGACAAGATGAGCCGCGAGAAGATCTTCAACCTCAAGGCGATGGGCGCCGAAGTGCGCCTGACCCGTTCGGATGTGGCCAAGGGGCACCCCGAGTACTACCAGGACATGGCCAAGCGCGTGGCCGAGGAAACCCCCGGCGCGTACTTCATCAACCAGTTCGGCAATCCGGACAACCCGGCCGCGCATGAGTTCGGCACCGGCCCGGAAATCCTGGCGCAGATGGACGGCGACCTGGACGCGATCGTGTTCGGCTGTGGCAGCTCCGGCACCATGACCGGCCTGTCGCGCGCCTTCTCCACCCTCTCGCCGAAGACCGAACTGGTCCTGGCCGACCCGGTCGGCTCGATCCTCGCCGAGTACATCAATGACGGCGTGCTCAACGACAAGTCGGGCAGCTGGCTGGTGGAAGGCATCGGCGAGGACTTCCTGCCCTCTATCGCCGATTTCAGCCGCGTCACCAAGGCCTACGCGATCAGCGATGCCGAGAGCTTCCATACCGCGCGCGAGCTGCTGGGCAAGGAAGGCATCCTCGGCGGCTCGTCCACCGGTACCCTGCTGGCCGCGGCGCTGAAGTACTGCAAAGAGCAGACCACCCCGAAGAAGGTGCTGGTGCTGGTCTGCGACACCGGCAACAAGTACCTGTCCAAGATGTACAACGACTACTGGATGCTGGACAACGGCTTCCTGGAGCGCCCGCAGTCCGGCGACCTGCGCGACCTGATCCTGCGCCCGTACGGCCAGCGCGATACTGTCGTGATCGGCCCGAACGACCTGCTCACCACCGCCTACCAGCGCATGAAGCTGTACGACGTGTCGCAGCTGCCGGTGATGGACGGCGACCAGCTGGTCGGCATCGTGGATGAAAGCGACGTCCTGCTGCATGTGTACGGCGACGAAGCCCGCTTCCGCGACCCGGTCGCCACCGCGATGGTCAGCAAGCTGGACCGCCTGGACGTGAAATCCCCGATCGAGGCCCTGCTGCCGGTGTTCGACCGTGGCCAGGTCGCCATCGTCATGGATGGCGCCAACTTCCTCGGCCTGATCACCCGCATCGACCTGCTGAACTACCTGCGCCGACGCGTACAGTAAGCGTCTGTGTCGCAATGAACCCATGTTTATCCGCGTCAACGGCCGATTAAGCCAGCGCTGATAGACTTCCGCTCCTTTTGCGGGGCCCCCCATGGGGGCTCCTCTTGCTGGGAAACAACATGTCCGATCACGATTCTTCCGGGCACGGCGACCGCTCGCTCGCCCTGGCTACCCTGGCCATCCACGGCGGCCAATCGCCGGATCCGAGCACCGGCGCGGTGATGCCGCCGATCTATGCGACCTCCACCTACGCCCAGTCCAGCCCCGGCGAGCACCAGGGCTTCGAGTACTCGCGTACCCACAATCCCACCCGCTTCGCCTACGAGCGTTGCGTGGCCTCCCTGGAAGGCGGTAGCCGCGGTTACGCGTTCGCCTCGGGCATGGCCGCCAGCTCCACGGTGATGGAGCTGCTGGATGCCGGCAGCCACGTGGTGGCGATGGACGACATCTATGGCGGCACCTTCCGCCTGTTCGAGCGCGTGCGTAAGCGCACCGCCGGCCTGCAGTTCAGCTTCGTCGACCTGACCGACCTGGCCGCGTTCGAGGCCTCGATCACCCCGCAGACGAAGATGGTCTGGATCGAGACCCCGACCAACCCGATGCTGAAGATCGTGGACATCGCCGCAGTCGCTGCGATCGCCAAGCGCCGCAACCTGCTGGTGGTGGTTGACAACACCTTCGCCTCGCCGATGCTGCAGCGCCCGCTGGAGCAGGGCGCGGATCTGGTCCTGCACTCGGCCACCAAGTACCTCAACGGGCACTCGGACATGGTCGGCGGCATGGTGGTGGTCGGTGACAACGCCGAACTGGCCGAGCAGATGGCCTTCCTGCAGAACTCCATCGGCGCCGTGCAGGGGCCGTTCGACAGCTTCCTGGCCCTGCGCGGCCTGAAGACCCTGCCGCTGCGCATGAAGGCACACTGCGCCAACGCGCTGGCCCTGGCCCAGTGGCTGGAAAAGCACCCGGCCGTCGAGAAGGTCATCTACCCCGGCCTGACCTCGCACCCGCAGCATGAACTGGCGACCCGCCAGATGAATGGCTACGGCGGCATTGTTTCGATCGTGCTCAAGGGCGGTTTCGAGGCGGCCAAGCGTTTCTGCGAGAAGACCGAACTGTTCACCCTGGCCGAGTCGCTGGGGGGCGTGGAAAGCCTGGTCAACCATCCTGCGGTGATGACGCATGCCTCGATCCCGGTGGAACGCCGCGAGAAGCTGGGCATCAGCGATGCGCTGGTGCGGCTGAGCGTGGGGGTTGAGGAGTTGGGGGATCTGCAGGTGGATCTGGAGCGGGCGCTGGGTACCGAGGCCGCTTGAGATGGGCATCCTGTCGGTATTCGGAAAAAACCGCTCGCTTGCCTACGAACTGACCCAGCGTGAAGTGCTGGGCCGGTATCGTGGCGCGAGCTTCGGCCTGTTGTGGTCGTTGATCAGTCCGTTCCTGATGTTGCTGGTCTACACGCTGGCGTTCGGCTTCGTGATGAAGGGGCGCTGGCCAGGCTCGAGTGGTTCGACGACTGATTTCGCGCTGATCCTGTTTGCCGGCTTGACCGTCCATGGGTTTTTTGCCGAGTGCTTCATCCGCGCGCCGCAGTTGATCGTCGGCAATACCGGTTATGTAAAACGCGTGGTGTTCCCGCTGGATATCCTGCAGTGGAGCATGACGTTCTCCGCGCTGTTCCACCTCGCCATGAATATGGTGGTATTGCTGATTCTGTATCTGTGCCTGAAAGGCAATATCCACGCCACTGCGCTGCTGTTGCCGCTGGTGCTGGCGCCCTTGGTGATCCTGACCGTTGGCGTCGGCTGGGCGGTATCAGCGCTGGGCGTGTACCTGCGCGACATCGGGCAGATTGCCGGCGTCGTCGCAACCGCCATGTTGTTCCTTTCCTCGGCGATCATTCCGGTGGAATCGGTGCCGGAGAGTTATCGCATCGTGTTTGAACTGAATCCACTGACCTTCATCATCAACCAGGTGCGTGAAGTGGTGATCTGGGGCCGCCTGCCGGATTGGACAGGACTGGCGATCTACACGGTGATCGCCTGCGTGGTCGCATTCATCGGCCATCGCATTTTCACCAAGCTGCGCGTGGGGTTTGCCGATGTCCTCTGAAGTCACTGCGGCAGAAACCGTCATCGAGGTCCAGGGCGTCGGCAAGGCGTACCACATGTACGAGCGGCCCTCGCATCGCCTGTGGCAGGCGCTGGCCGGCAAGCGCAAGTCGTTCTACAAGGATTTCTGGGCGCTGCGCGGCGTCAGCTTCTCGATCCGCCGCGGCCAGACCGTGGGTATCGTTGGCCGCAACGGGTCGGGCAAGTCGACCCTGCTGCAGATGATCGCCGGCACCTTGAACCCCACCGAAGGCCATATTTCGGTGAAGGGACGGGTCGCCGCCCTGCTGGAACTGGGCAGCGGCTTCAACCCGGAATTCACCGGGCGTGAGAACGTGCTGCTGAACGCGACCATCCTTGGGCTGCGACGCGATCAGATCGAGCAGCGGATGCAGAGCATCCTGGCGTTCGCCGACATCGGCGAGTTCATCGATCAGCCTGTGCGCAGTTACTCCAGTGGCATGTCCGTGCGCCTGGCGTTCGCGGTGATCGCCCACGTGGATGCGGACATCCTGATCATCGATGAGGCGCTTGCGGTCGGTGATGCGTTCTTCTCGCAGAAGTGCATGCGCTTCCTGCGCGAGTTCCAGAAACACGGCACCCTGCTGTTCGTGAGCCACGATGCCGCGGCCGTCACCAACCTCTGCGAGAACGCGGTATGGCTGGAGAACGGCAAGATGCGCCTGGCCGGGACCTCGCAGGAGGTGGTCGAGGCCTACATGACCGAACAGCACGTCGTCGGCCGGCGCGAGGCAGGGTCCGAAGACATCGTCGTGGCGGCGAAGAAGAAGCCCCGCCGGTTGTCGACCGATCATGCCGATTTCCGCCAGGACGCCTTCAATGAAGCGGGCGTGCAGAATCGCATCGCGTTGTTCGAGTTCGATCCGGACAATGTCGGGCAGGAGTTCGGCGCGGACGGTGCGCGCATTGTCGATGTGCGCATGACCGATGCCGAAGGCACGCCGCTGTCGATCCTGGAAGGAGGCGAGCTGGTGCGCCTGGAGGTGCGGGTCGCCCTGCGCGAAACCCTGGACAACCTGATCGTCGGCTTCTACGTGAAGGACCGACTGGGCCAGCGCCTGTTCGGTGACAACAGTTACTTCGCCTGCAAGGACGCGCCCGTGTCCGGCGAGGCAGGCGAGACCGTGGTAGGGGCATTCGTCTTCCGGATGCCGATCATGCCGTCCGGTTCCTACATGGTCGATGTTGCCGTGGCCTCCGGCGACCAGCACGACCATACACAGCAGCATTGGATCCACGACGCGCTGGAGTTCCGCGCGCTGGATGAAACCATGCGGTTCGGCCTGATCGGGTTGCCGATGCTGTCCATTGAAGTTTCCAAGGAGTCGCGATGATCGAGTTTACCGGCGAGCGCTTTGTGCCCACTGAGCACGGCGTGATCAGGCAGGAGCACCTGCATCGCTATGCGTGGTGCCTGCCGCTGGTGGAAGGCAAGGACGTGCTCGATGTCGCCAGTGGCGAAGGCTATGGCAGCGCCATGCTGGCCTCCAAAGCGCGCTCGGTGCGCGGCGTGGATATTTCCCACGATGCAGTGAATCATGCCGCCGAACGGTATGCCGCGCTTGGCAACCTGCAGTATCTGCAGGGTTCGGCAGCGGCCATTCCGCTTGCCGATGACAGCGTGGATGTCGTGGTGTCCTTCGAGACCATCGAGCACCTGCTGGAGCAGGATGAAATGATGGCCGAGATCCGGCGCGTGCTGCGCCCGGACGGCATTCTGGTCATGTCCTCGCCGAACAAGGAGGTCTACTCCGACCAGGCCGGTTACCACAACGATTATCACGTCAAGGAACTCTATCTCAATGAGTTCCAGGCCCTGCTGGAGAAGTACTTCCCGGCGGTGGAACTGTCCGGTCACCGCATGGCGGTCTGCTCGACCATCACGCCCCTGGATGGCGCGCCGGAACAGCAGGTGTTCCAGGCGTTGGCCGATACCGGCGAACGCGTGGAGCAGCGCGTGGCGCACATGCCGGCGGCGGTCTACTTCGTGGCCATCGCCGCGGCAGACCGTGGGCTGATCCCGGTGCTGCCTGCCTCGGTGCTGTATGCCGAAGGCGAAGATCTTTACAACCATCATCATGAAGTGGCCCGGTGGGCGAAGGCGCAGGATGCGGAGATCGCGTCGTTGCGCGGTCACGTGCAGCGCGAGCAGGCCGAGGTCGGGTCGTTGCACGGGCACCTGTCACAGCAGCAGAACGCGTTGGAGAAGCTCGCAGGAGAATTCGAGCAGCAGCGACAGACTGTCGAGAGCCTCGCAGGCGAGCTCGAACATCAGCGTCAATTGATGAACTCACGGGGGATTGAGCTTCAGCAAAAGCAGCATCATGCCGAAGTCCTCGAGCGTAACCTGGCGCACGCGCAGAATGTGCTGAGCGTCGAGCGCGATCATGCCCGCCGGCTCGAAGGCGCCATCGCGGCGTTGTGGGAAGCGAAAATCCAGCTGGAAGTCGATCTGTCCAATCTCTTGGGCAGCGCACGGGATGACCTCCACAAGCATCACCTTGATATCGGGCTGTTGATGGCCTCGGCGGGGGGAGTGTCCAGTGAATCACCCGCCGCGGACCTGGCGGCCGATCGTCGGCGCGAACAGGAACTGGCCGACGTCGTGCAGCGCTATCGTGGTGAGTTGTCGTCGCTGCAGGCATTCACCAGCACGTTGTTGCAGTCGAAATCGTGGAAAGTCACACGGCCGCTGCGGTTCCTGTCCCGTGTCGTGCGGGGTGACAGCGATGCCGTGTTGAATTCGCTGCGTGCCACTGGCCTGGCACGGCATCGCCTGCTCGCGCCCTTGGTGCCGACGATCAAGCGGTTCTTGATGCGTCGCCGGGACGCTGTCGTGGTTCCGGTGGAGGGGCTCAAGCTGGATCAGATTCTCCAGAATCCCGACCAGGCGCTGCAGGACCTCCGCTTCGAGTCAGTCGAGGCGCCGGTGGTCAGCATCGTCATCCCCACCTACGGCAACTACGAACAGAGCCTGGCCTGCATCGCATCGATCGCCCGTGCCGGTGCGGATGTTTCCTTCGAGGTGCTGGTCCTGGAGGATGCTTCCGGCGATCAGGACATCAAGAAGCTCGCCCGGATTCCGGGCCTGCGGTTCCACGATAACCCGACGAACCTCGGCTTCCTGCTGTCATGCAATCAGTCCTTGACCTTGGCCAAGGGCGAGTTCATTTACCTTCTCAACAACGACACCGAAGTGACGCCTGGCTGGCTGGACGCACTGGTGCAGGTCTTCCGGACCCATCCGGACGCCGGCATGGTCGGCTCCAAACTCGTCTATCCGGACGGGCGGCTGCAGGAGGCCGGTGGCATTGTCTGGGCCGACGGCAGTGCCTGGAATTTCGGCCGTCTGGATGTTCCCGGCAGATCGGCTTATTGCTATCTGAAGGAAGTCGACTACGTCTCGGGTGCGTCGATCATGCTGCCGGCGACCTTGTTCCGGACGCTGGGTGGCTTCGATGAGCGCTATGTACCGGCCTACTATGAAGATACCGATCTTGCCTTCCGGATCCGCGAACAGGGGTTGAAGGTCTATCTCCAGCCGGCATCGGTTGTCGTCCATTACGAAGGTCTGTCCAGCGGCACCGATGAAACGACCGGCGTGAAGGCGTTCCAGGCGATCAACCGCGAGAAGTTCCTGGCACGCTGGGAAAACACGCTGCGCGACGAACAGTTCCCGAACGCCCAGGATGTGTTCCTGGCGCGCGACCGCTCCCGCAACCGCAGACACGTGCTGGTCGTGGACCATTACGTACCGCAGCCGGACCGCGATGCGGGATCACGGGCGACCTGGCAGGTGATCGAGACCCTCGTCCGCCAGGGGTGCCAGGTGTCGTTCTGGCCCGCCAATGCGTACCAGGACCCGATCTATACCCCGCCGCTGCAACAGCTCGGCGTTGAGGTGCTGTGCGGCTCGGAGTACGTCGGTCGCTTCGACGCATGGCTGACCGAACACGGCAACTACCTTGATGCGGTGGTGCTGAACCGGCCGCATATCTCGGCCGACCTGGTTGGCAGTGTCCGTCGGCACAGCCGTGCGAAGGTTGTCTACTACGGGCACGATATCCATCACCTGCGCATGCAGCAGCAGCTGGCGCTGCATCCGGATCGTGAACTCGAAGAAGAGACTCGCCGCTTCCGTGATTTTGAACACGGTCTGTGGAAGCAGGCAGACGTGGTGCTGTATCCATCCACTGATGAAACGGCCCACGTCCGCCGTTGGCTGGCCGAGCATGAGCCGGGTGTCGACATCCGTGCGGAGACCATTCCGCTGTACGCGTATGACCCTGTGCCCGAGGCTGATATGGCCGGGCCGGAGGGCCGCGAGGGCATCCTCTTTGTTGCCGGTTTCGCTCACGCGCCCAACGTCGATGCGGCGTTGTGGTTCGTTCGCGAGGTCCTTCCGCTGGTCCACCGTGAGGTCCCCGGCGTCCGGTTGAGCCTGGTCGGCTCCAATCCGCGGCCGGAGGTCCTGGCGATGGCATCGGCGCATATCGAAGTCACCGGTTACGTCAGCGATCAGGTCCTGACCCAGCGATACCAGCACGCACGCGTCGCGGTGGCCCCGCTGCGTTTCGGCGGTGGTGTGAAGGGGAAAGTGCTGGAAAGCCTGCAGCATGGTCTCCCCTGTGTCACCACCTCGATCGGCATGCAGGGCCTCGGCGCTGCGTCTTCTTTCATGCCGGTAGGTGATGCGGCTGAGGAAATGGCCGCCCATATTGTCAAACTGCTGCGCGATGACGAGGCTTGGCAGCAGGTCTCTGATGCAGAACGGATGTTCATCCGGAGCTTCTACTCGCACGACGCTCTTTGGCGTGTACTGTCCGCAGCCATCGAGCCGCGCTTGTAGCCATTCTGGGCGCATTGGCTGGCCGGGGTATGCGACGTCGCGCTGTGATGGCTGACGATTAGTCAGGAATTGATGTGACAGGAGTAAAAAATGGCATGAACACGGCGACTCGCAACCT
>DMZT01000183.1 GCA_003484865.1 Stenotrophomonas sp. | reverse complement strand
AACCCCGGTAGAGCCGACCGTTGGTCGGCTGCCACAAACCCGGCAGAGCAACCACTACCCAGCCGCCACCCCCGGCGCCCGATTGGCCCCCGCGCCCGAAACGCGCGATAATCCGCCACCGCACCTGCGGAACGACACCCCGTCACGAGACCAGCGCACCGGTCATCGGCGGGGCTTTTTCGTTTCCGCCGCGTCAGTTTCTGAACACAGGAAGATCCAATGAAGTCGATTTGCGTTTACTGTGGTTCCAACCCCGGCAGCAAGCCGGTCTACACCGAGCGCGCCATCGCGCTGGGCGACCGCATCGCCCGCGACGGCCTGCGCCTGGTCTACGGCGGCGGCAACGTCGGCCTGATGGGCACCGTGGCCAATGCCGTGCTTGAAGGCGGCGGTGAAGTCACCGGCGTGATCCCGCAGCAGCTGGCGGACTGGGAAGTGGCCCACCGTGGCCTGACCGAGCTGGAAATCGTCGGTTCGATGCACGAGCGCAAGTCGCGCATGTTCGATCTGTCCGATGCGTTCGTCGCCCTGCCCGGCGGCTTCGGCACCATGGAAGAAATCTTCGAGATGCTGACTTGGCGCCAGCTGGGCATCGGCAACAAGCCCTGCGCGTTCCTGGATGTGGACGGCTTCTATGCCCCGCTGATCGGCATGATCGATCGCATGGTCGAAGAGCGCTTCCTGCACCCGGCCCAGCGCGCGGACCTGTGGTATGGCTCGGACATCGATGAAATGCTGGCCTGGATGCGTGCCTACGAGCCGGCGCAGGCCTCCAAGTGGATCGACGAAAAGCGGGCCAACGCGCTGCGTTGATGCCTGCGGCCCCGCGACGGTTCAGGCCGTCGCGGGGGTCACCATCGGGGCCGGCCGGCCGAGCAGATAGCCCTGGCCGTAATCGCAGCCGAGCTGCAGCAGCGTATCGTGCTGGGCCTGGGTTTCGATGCCCTCGCCCACCGTTTCGATGCCCAGCGTGCGCGCCAGTGACAGCACGCCCTGCACCAGCGCGTGCGTGCTCTGCATGTCATGGCCGTGCAGGCCGGCGATGAAGGATTGGTCGATCTTCAGCGTCGAGATCGGGAACCGGTGCAGGTAGGACAGCGCCGAGAAGCCGGTGCCGAAATCATCCAGCTGCACCAGCACCCCGCGCTCACGCAGGGTCTGCAGGATGCGCAGCGTGCGCGGGCCATCATCCAGCAGCGCCACCTCGGTAATCTCCAGCCGCAACCGGTGCGGATCGGCGCCGGCCGCTTCGATCAGGCCGAACAGGCGCGTACTGAAATCGGCCGAGCGGAAGTGCCGCGGCGACACATTGACGGACAGATACCCACGGCCACCGCGCGCGAGCTGGGTGATCACCTGTTCGTACAGCAACCAGTCCACCTGTTCGATCAGGCCGCTCTCTTCGCCCAGATCCAGGAACGCACTCGGCAGCAGCAGCCCGCGGCGCTCGTGCTGCCAGCGCAACAGTGCTTCGTGGCCGACCAGCTCACCATCGCTGAGCCGCACGATCGGCTGATAGAACGGCATGAAATCCCGGTTGATGATGGCCCGGCGCAGGTCCGCCTCCAGGTCCAGGCTGCGCAGTGCCTGCTCGCGCATCGCCTCATCGAACACGGCGCAGCGATCATTGCCCTGCGCCTTGGCGCGGTACATCGCCGCATCCGCATCGCGCACCAGTTCCTCGCCGTTGCGGTAACGCGGGTTCCACATGGCGATACCCAGGCTGCCCGAGGGGAACAGTTCGCGCCCCTTCACCCACATCGATTCTTCCAGCGCCACCAGCATGCGCTGGGAAAACTCCAGCGCCGAGGCCAGGCCATCGCCGCACTGGAGCAGGATCGCGAACTCATCCCCGCCCAGCCGTGCGACCACATCCTGTGCGGAGATCATCGAGACGATGCGCTTGGCCACCTCCACCAGCATCTGGTCACCAGCGGCATGGCCGATGCTGTCATTGACCAGCTTGAACCGGTCCAGGTCCAGGAACAGCACGGCAAAGCCCTGGCTTTCGTTGGCGCGCGCACGCACGATCGCGTCTTCCAACCGGTCCAGCAGATGCAGGCGATTGGGCAGTCCGGTCAGCGCGTCGTGCATGGCCTGGTGGGTGAGGCGCTGTTCGGCACGCAGGCGCTCGCCGATCTGCCCCAGCAGCTTGTCGTTGACGTCGGCCAGCTCGCGGGTGCGCTCGTCCACGCGCTTTTCCAGATCGGCATGCGCGTTGCGCAACCGCTCCTGGTCACGCTGGCGCGCCAGTCCGTTGCCGATGTTCTGTGCCACGAAGGTCAGCAGCCGCTGGTCGTGCACGGTGAACACCACCTCCGGTGAATAACTCTGCACCACGATCACGCCGACCACATCGTCATCGCTCAACAACGGCACACCCAGCCAGCAGTTCGAGCGCGCACCGAACTCGCGCACCACGCCACTGTCGCGCAGCGCATCGATGCGCTCACGCGTGGCCAGCAGCGGTTGCCGGTTGCGCACGATGAACTCGGTCAGGCCTTCGCTGAAGGGCCGTGGTGCGCGCGAGGGGTTGTACTCATCCACCGAGTACACGAACTCCAGCCCATCCCCGCGTTCATTGACCAGCGCGATATAGAAGTTGCGCGCATCCAGCAGCGTGCCGACGACGCCATGCACCTGGCCGTAGTACTGCGACAGCGACTCGG
>DMZT01000184.1 GCA_003484865.1 Stenotrophomonas sp. | reverse complement strand
TCGCCCGAGATTCCCAAAGCGGTGATCGCGGTGCTTGCGACCGGGTTCACCACGCTGCTGATCAGTGCGGTGTTCGTGTTGGTGCTGGATGCGCTGCTGCTGATCGCGCGCCTGGTCCGGGCGCGGCGCGTGCTGCCGATGCTGCGCGCGGCGTGGCTGCGCCCTGCAGCGGGCACGTTGGCGCTGCTGCTGTCCGCCTATGGCATCTGGCAGGGCATGGCGGTCCCCAAGCCGCGGCAGATCGAGGTCGCCATCGAGGGGCTGCCGGCCGCGTTCGACGGCTACCGCGTGCTGCAGCTCACCGACATCCACGCCAGCCGCCTGCTCACCGGTGCCTGGGTGGAGAAGGTAGTCACCGAGAGCAATGCCCTGCATCCGGATCTGGTGGTGATCACCGGGGATCTGATCGACGGCAGCGTCAGCGCCCGCGCCAACGACTTTGCGCCGCTGGCCAGGCTGCATGCGCCCGATGGCGTCATCGCGATCACCGGCAATCATGAGTACTACGCGCAGTACGCCGAGTGGATGCAGGCCTTCCGCGGGCAGGGCATGCAGGTGCTGGAGAACACCCACACGCAGGTCCAGCGTGACGGTGCGACGTTGACCATCGCCGGTGTCACCGATCCAGTGGCCGCGCGCTACGGTCTGCCCATGCCGGACCTGACGGCCGCACTGGCCGGGGCGGACCCGCAGGCGCCGGTGATCCTGCTCGACCATCGTCCGGTGGAAGCACGCGCGAATGCCGCGAAGGGCGTGGCGCTGCAGCTCTCCGGCCACACCCACGGCGGCCACATCGTCGGCATGGACCAGCTGGTCAAGCGCGCCAATGGCGGCTTTGTGTCCGGGCGCTACGAGGTGGATGGCATGACGTTGTATGTCAGCAACGGTGCCGGGCTGTGGCCGGGCTTCGCGGCACGTATCGGCGTGCCGTCCGAGATCACGCTGATCACGCTGCGGCCGCGCTGATGGTGTGTGGATGCGCCATGCCCGGGGTAGTGCTGCCGGACACCGAGGCCTGGACAATGCACGATCCAGTAGGCCGCGATTATCCGATCTGGGTGTCCCTGCCGGCCGGCTACGCGCGGGAGACACACCTGCGCTACCCGGTGCTGTATGTCACCGATGCGCTGTACAGCTTTCCGCTCGCGCGCAGCGTGCGCAACATGGTCGGGCAGGGCGGTGCGCATCTGGCGCCCTTCATCCTGATTGGCCTGCCACCGCAGGACGGGTTGAGCTCGCAGCAGAGCCGCTCGCGTGATTACACCCCGAGCCGGCCCACCCGCAGCCCCGGGGACGAGTACACCGATGGCATCACCTACGGCGGCGCCGCGCACTACCGGGATTTCCTGGCGCAGCACGTGCTGCCGCAGGTCGAGGCGCGCTACCGGACCGATCCAGCGCAGCGGGCGTTCGCCGGCCATTCCTACGGCGGTCTGTTCGGCGCCTTCGTGTTGCTGACGCGTCCGGCGATGTTCCAGCGCTACATCCTGTCCAGTCCTTCGCTGTGGTTCGATCAGCATGTGATCGAGCGGATCGAGGCGGACTACGCCAGTGCGCATGCGGATCTTGACGCCCGCGTGCTGCTGTCGATCGGCGCGCACGAAACCCCGGCCTCCGATGCGCCGTTCGCCGCCCGCAACGACATGGTCGCGCATACCCAGGCCTTTGCCGACCGCCTGCGCGGGCGCGGGTATCCCGGCCTGCAGCTGGAGACACGCGTGGTGCCGGATGAGGATCACCTGACGGTATATCCGGCGATGCTCACCCGTGCTCTGTTGGCGTTGTTCCCCAATGGGAGCACGTTCCGGACCGTGTGAAATTTCCGCCAGTGGCTGTGCACGCCTCGGTCACCGGGCTGCGCGGAGGCTGGGCGCACGAGCCCTGACCCCCGGAGATTCCATGACCACGCTGACCCTGCCCGAACTGGCCAAGAAGATGGCCGGCATCGATTTCGCGATGCTGCAGACCCACACCGCCAGCGGCGAGATCGCCGGCCGGCCGATGAGCAACAACGGCGACGTCGACTACGATGGCGACAGCTACTTTTTCGCCTTCGACAGCGCCGACATGGTGGCCGAGATCGAGCGTGACCCGAAAGTGGCGCTGTCCTTCACCGGCAGCAAATCGCTGCTGGGCAAGCCGCCGCTGTTCGTGGCCGTGGAAGGCCATGCCACGCTCAGCCGCGACCGTGCGACCCTGCAGGCGCATTGGGTCCCGGACCTGGAGCGGTGGTTCAAGCAGGGCGTGGATACGCCTGGCATCGTGCTGATCCAGGTCAAGGCGACCCGCATCCACTACTGGTCGGGCGAGGACGACGGCGAGATCCGCCTGTAAGCGATGCCTGCCCCGTCGATCAAGATCGGATGCGCAGGCTGGTCGATTCCCAGCCGTTACGCCGCATTGACCGGCGCGGGCGAGAGCATGCTCGCGCGCTACGCAACGCGGTTCCCGGTGGTGGAGATCAACTCCTCTTTTTATCGGCCGCACCAGCAGCGCACGTATGAACGCTGGGCGGCGAGCGTGCCGGCCACGTTCCGGTTCTCGGTGAAGCTGCCCAAGGCCATCTCGCATGAGGCGGCCCTGCGCGGTTGCGGTCCGGCGGTGGACCGCTTCCTTGAGGAAACCGCCGGCCTGGGCCGCACGCTCGGCGGGCTGCTGCTGCAGCTGCCGCCGAGTCATGCCTTCGATGCGCGGGTGGCGGCCGGCTTCTTCGGCATGCTGCGCCGTCGCACCGCTGTGCGCGTGGTCTGCGAGCCGCGCCATGCCAGCTGGTTCACGCCGCAGGCCGACGCGCTGCTGCAGCGGCATGCGATCGGGCGTGTCGGCGCGGACCCTGCGCGGGTTCCCGAGGCTGCCCAGCCGGGCGGTGACGCCAGATGGCGCTACTGGCGATGGCATGGGGCGCCACGCATGTATTACAGCGACTATGACGACGCAGCACTGCGGGATTTGGCCAGGACGGTTGCTGCGCGGACAGCAGGTGCGCGCTGGGTAATCTTCGACAACACTGCCCATGGGTTCGCCATCGCCAATGCGGCGCGGCTGCAGGACCTGCTCGGCGCCGCCACCCTCCAGGACCCCGCCCATGCCTGAAGGTCCCTCCATCGTCATCCTGCGTGAGGCCGCCGCCAAGTTCCGCGGCAAGACCGTGCGCCTGGCCACCGGCAACAGTACGTTGGACCTGACCCGCATGGAGGGGCGGCGGGTGGTGGCCCTGCGCAGCTGGGGCAAACACTTCCTGATCGAGTTCCGCGGCTTCAGCCTGCGCGTGCACATGCTGATGTTCGGCAGCTATCGCATCGATGAGCGCAAGCCATCGCCACCGCGGGTGTCGCTGCAGTTCGACAACGGCGAGCTCAACATCTATGCCTCGTCGGTGAAGTACATCGACGGCGCGCTGGAGGACACCTACGACTGGCGCGGGGATGTGATGGACCTGGCCTGGGATCCCAGGCTGGCGCGCAGGAAGCTCAAGCAGCAGCCGGAAACGTTGATCTGCGACGCGCTGCTGGACCAGGAGATCTTTGCCGGCGTCGGCAACATCATCAAGAACGAAGTGCTGTTCCGCACGCGTGTGCATCCCGAATCCACGGTGGGTGCGCTTCCGCCACGCAAGTTGGGCGAGATCATCAAACAGGCGCGGCAGTACAGTTTCGATTTCCTGGACTGGAAGCGGCAGTTCGTATTGCGCCAGCATTGGCTCGTGCATACCAAGCGCACCTGTCCCCACTGCGGCGGGCCGATCAGCAAGACCTACCCGGGCACGACCCGGCGGCGGGCGTTCTTCTGCCCGGTGTGCCAGGTGCGCTACGGCGCCGCGCCTGCCGGGCGCAACGCCGCGCCGAACGCACGCAAGGCCGCCCCGAGGCGTTCAGCCAGGTCCTCGCCCATGGCGTAGGATGGGGGCAACACGCACGTACGCGCGTCCTGCGCGATCGACACCTGATCGCCTTCGCTCCTTTCTCAGAGTCGTTCATGCCGCCCGCGGAATGAAGACTCCCGTGTCCCACGGAGCGCACATGCCGGGCTATACCACCCGCATTCTCACCATCCCGGTCGGCGGGCACGACTTCCGTATCCGCGCGCTCAGCGATCTGCAGCAGTTTTCCGATCCCACCGGACGTGCCCAGCGGGCCGGCATCCACTCTTCGTTGTGGAGCCTGTTCGGTCAGATCTGGCCGGCCGGCCGCGCGCTGGCCGATACCATGAGCCACTTCGACGTGACCGGTAAGCGGATCCTGGAGCTGGGCTGCGGGCTGGGACTGTCCAGCCTGGTGCTGGCCCATCGCGGCGCGGATGTCGTGGCGACCGACCACCATCCACTGGCCGAATCCTTCCTGGCCTACAACGCCGGCCTCAACGACCTGCCGGCGGTGACCTACCGTGACCTGCCCTGGGAGGTCCCTGACGGTTCGCTGGGGCGCTTCGACCTGATCATCGGCAGCGACATCCTCTACGAACGAGGGCATGCCCATCAGATCGCGGCGATGATGCTACGGCACGCCAAGCCCGATGCCGAGCTGCTGATCACCGATCCCGGCCGCGGCAACGTGGGCTCGTTCTCGCGTGGCATGGCCCTGCAGGGCTTCGATGTGACCGAGGAACTGGGGCTGTTCGAAGATGAAGGCAATGCGCCAGGCAACGGCCGCCTGCTGAGCTATCGGCGGGGTGCGGTGCGGCCGGCGGCCGTGGCCTGAGCACAGGCAGGGCGTGTTGCGACAAGACCGCTCTCCTGTGACGCGGCCTGCAGATCGACTGGCGTAGGCTGTCGCCGTCCAGATGCGGCCCAGGCGGCCGGGAGTCCCTCGATGCAATCTCGCCCACTGCCGCGCCGCGAAGGCCTGCGTGTTTCCAGGATGCAGGCTTGAGCACGGCCGCTACCGCGCCCACGGCGCGCCCGCAGACGCGCTCGATGGTCATCGCCGGCCTCTCCACCGTGGTGGAGTGGTACGACTTCACCCTTTACCTGTATCTGGCCACGGTGTTGTCGCGCGTGTTTTTCGGTGGCGGCGAGAATGCGTTGCTGGCCACCTTGGCCGGGTTTGCCGTGTCGTATCTGATGCGTCCCTTGGGGGCACTGGTCTTCGGCCATCTCGGCGACCGTTTCGGGCGGCGCTACATGCTGCTGGCCTCGATGTTGCTGATGACGGTTGCGATGCTGACCACCGCGCTGCTGCCCACCTTCGAGAGCATTGGCGCGACCGCTGGTGTGCTGCTGTTGCTGCTGCGCTGCCTGATGGCCTTTTCGGTCGGCGGCGAATACACCGGCGTGGTGGCGTATCTGCTGGAAACCGCACCCGTGCGCAGGCGCGGGCTGGTCACCTCACTGGCGTCGGCCGCGAGCGAAGTGGGGGCCCTGCTGGCGGTGGCGTTGTCGGCGCTGACCGTCGCGCTGCTGAGCACCGCGCAGCTGGATGGCTGGGGCTGGCGGATTCCGTTCTTCGTCGGCGCGGCGCTGGCGGGGGCGATCCTGCTGGCGCGCTCGACCATGCACGAATCGCCGGAGTTCGAGCGGCAACAGGCCGAGGGCACCGTGCCGACGTCGCCGATCCGCGATAGCTGGCGGCACCACAAGCCCGCGATTGCGCGCACGTTTGCGATCTCCGCACTGGGCTCGATCACCTATTACGTCGGCATCACCTATGTGCCCGCATTCCTCGGTTCGGTGGGGCAGGTGAGTGAATCGGAGGCGTTGTGGCTGTCCACGGTCGCGGCGGTGGCGGTGATCGTGGTGACGCCGCTGGCAGGCGCGTTGTCCGACCGGGTCGGGCGCCGCCCCGTGTTGATCGCGCTGGCCGCGCTGTCGGCGCTGCTGCCGTTGACGATGTTCTCGGTGATGGCCGGCGGCAGCACCGTGGCGATCGGTCTGGCGGCGGTGGTGCTGGCGTGTCTGGCCGGTGGGGTGAGTGCGGTGGCGGCCCCTGCCACGGCCGAGCAGTTCCCCGGCGAAGGGCGGCTCAGCGGGCTGGCACTGGGCGTCACCATGGCCACGGCGTTCTTTGGCGGTGCTACGCCCTTGCTGGCCGAACTGCTGGTGCGGCATACCGGCTGGTCGTCGGCCCCCGGGGCGATGATCGCGGTGGTCGCGATACTGGTACTGCCGGTGATGTGGACGCTGCGCGAGACGCGGCCCCGGTAGTGCCGGCCGCTGGCCGGCTCCACGCAGGATGCTGAGAAGGTAGTGCCGGCC
>DMZT01000041.1 GCA_003484865.1 Stenotrophomonas sp. | reverse complement strand
ACTGGCGTTGTCGGCCAGAGCGAAGGCACCGCTGCCGATCGCCGATGCGCCGCTGCCGGCCGCGAAGCTGCTCGAGCCGATGGCCGTCGCGTAGTCGCCATCGGTCGCCGCGTTCGCACCGGCGGCCACGCTCTCCTCGCCACCTGCGACGGCAACACCGTCACCGCTGGCCTGGAACTGGTCCGTCGCGGCGGTCAGCTGATCCAGATTGACCGCATCGCTGCCCTCGGTACCGGCGGCAACCTGGGTGATCTGGCGCTGCCGGCCATCGTTGCCAACCGAGACGGTGTAGGCACGGTCGGCGACGGAACCGGCGCCGAGCGCCACGGTATTGGACGCGCTGGCATTGCTGCCCGCACCGATACCGATCGCGCTTTCACCGCCGGCCACCACGTTGGTGCCGATGGCGATGCTGTTGATGCTGTTGCCGAGCGCCTGGAAGCCGACGGCGACGCTGTTGTCGCCGTAGCCGAAGGCACCGCGGCCAAGCGCGGTGGAACTACTGCCGCGCGCCCAGCTGTTGTAGCCGATCGAGGTGGACCCGGTACCGCTGGCCCACGCCGACTGACCCACCGCCGTGGCGTTGGCTTCGGTGGCCCACGCACTGGAACCGAAGGCGGTGGCGCCATCCGCAGTGGCCCACGCATATGCGCCGGTTGCCGTGGTTTCTTCACCGCTGGCAAAGGCGTTGTCGCCCTGCGCCACACTGTAATCGCCGGTGGCGCGTGCCTTGTAGCCACTGGCCAGGCTGTTGCTGCCGGTGGCCTGTGCGCCACTGCCGAACGCGTTGCTGGTGGTGCCGGTGGCCTGTGCACCGGCACCGACCGCCACGCTGTCCGGCGCCGCGGTGGCACCGATCAGGATCGCATTGCCCTGGTCATCCACCAGCGGCTGGTTGTACTCGTCATACGCCTGGCCGAGGCCACCAATGGCCACGCTGCCGTTGCCGGTGGCGCTGCTGTTGCGGCCCAGCGCGACGGTGTCATCGCCGACCGCGGTCGCACCACCACCGACCGCCGTTGCCCCGGCGCCCAGCGCATTGCTGGCCTCACCGGCCGCCAGCGCATCCTCGCCATCGGCGAATGCACCGACCGCACCGCTGGCCGCGCCGTTCGCCTTGAACTGCGCCGAGGTCGCCGAGGCCGACGTCGCAACCGCATCGAGCTGCGCCTTGTTGACCGCGTCTGTGGCTTCGGTACCGGCCGCGACGCTGGTGATCTGGCGCTCATTGCCGACGTCACCCACCGAGACCGTGTTGTCCCGGGTGGCGGTGGAGTTGGCACCCAGCGCGACGCTGTTCGCGCCTCGCGCAGTGCTGTAGAAACCGACGGCGGTGCTCAGTTCACCGCTGGCCCAGGTCTCCGCGCCGAGTGCGGTGGCGCCCTCGCCCGGCGCGTAGGCAAAGTAGCCCACTGCCGTGGCTTCAGTGCCCGAGGCTTCGCTCAACGTGCCGTTGGCCACGGCGTAATCACCACTGGCGATCGCGCCGGCACCCACCGCCGTAGCGGCTTCGCCACTGGCCTGGGTCTGCACGAAGAAGCCCAACCCCGGCAGCAGATCCGCCGGACCGCCAATGGCGGTACTGCTGTTGCCGGTCGCCACGCTCTGCGTACCGACCGCCGTGGCGTAGTCGCCGGTGGCATTGGAGACCGCGCCGAACGCCGAGGCCTGTGCACCGGATGCGTAAGCACCCACGCCGTACGACGACGACGCGAAGCCTGCGGCTTCCGCACTCGCGCCCACTGCCGTGCCACCGACGCCAGCGCTGGTTGCACCGGTATCCACCGGCACGCCCCCATTGGTGATCAGCGGGTTGCCATCGGCATCCACCGCTGCCCCGCCCACGGCGACGCTGCCCGGTCCGTTGGCCTGCGCGTTGGTGCCGAAGGCTGCGCTGTTCTGACCGGTAGCGCTGGCGTTGTAGCCGACGGCCGTCGCGTTCTGCGCGGTGACGGTGGCGCCGCTGCCGAGCGCGGTCGCGCCGTTGGCCAGCGCGTTGGACGCCTCGCCGATCGCGGTCGCGTTATCGCCTGCCGCAAACGCACCGGCGTCGCTGTCGCTGCTGCCGGTGGCCTGGAAATACCTGCTCGTGTTCGCGGCGACCGCGCCGACCTCATCGAGCTGTGCCTTGTTCACCGCATCGCTGTCTTCGGTGCCATCGGCCAGGTTGGTGATCTGGCGACGCAGACCGTTGTCCGCATTGCCGACCGACACCGTGTCGACGCGATCGGCATACGAGCCGGCACCGAGTGCCACGCTACCCACTGCAACCGCGGCCGAATTCGCGCCGAGCGTCGCGCTGAAATCCGCGACCGCGACGCTGAACGCACCCACCGCCACCGAGGCTTCGCCCGCGCTGGCCGCACCGCGGCCCAGCGAGGTGCTGCCCGGCCCGATGGCCAGTGCACCACCACCGATCGCGGTCGCACCATCGGCGCTGGCTTCGGCCAGACCACCGATCGCCGTTGCCGCACCGTTTTCACTGGCCGCTACCGCTGATGCGCCCAGGGCGACATCGCCCAGACCAAACGCTGCGGCGCTCTGGCCGAGCGCGATGCTGGCATCACCGAAGGCCATGCTGCCCTGGCCGAACGAACTTGCGCCGAGGCCAACCGCGAGTGCCTGGCTGCCAACGGCAGTGGTGGCATTGCCGATGGCCTGACTGCTGTTGCCCAGGGCCGTTGCGCCGTCGCCATCGGCGTTGGCGCTGGCACCTGCGGCCAGTGCACCCTCGCCATCGATCTTCGCCGCATCGGCGTCGGTGCCGTCACCATCGGCCTTGAAATAGCGGGTCGCGCCTTCGGCGGCGACCGCAACCTTGTCCAGCTGCGCCTTGTTCACCGCATCCGTAGCGGCGGTGCCGGCGGCGACGTTGGTGACCTGGCGCTCCTTGCCGGCATCACCGACCGACACGGTGTTGGCGCGGTTGGTTTTCGAGCCGGCGCCGAGCGCCACGCTGTTGGCGCCGGAGGCGGTGCTGTTGCTGCCGATGGCGACCGCGTTGGTGCCCGAGGCCGTGGCGTTGCCATCGACCACGCAGCTGTCGATGACCTTGCTGTTCAAGACCACGCAGTTCGCATTCCCGCCCACTTCCACCGACTGCGCGTGCGCTGTCTGCGTGGCGCCTGCCACGCCCAATCCAAGCGTCAGCGCGATGGCGGCCGAGAGCAGTGCGGTGTTGCGTCCGCCAGCGGTTCGGCGTTGATCGATGACGACACCCGAGGACTGGCTGCTGGCCAATTCCGAGGCGACGACCATCTGCCCCAGTGCTTTGTTCCAGACCTTGCGATAAATCCGATTCATCGATGCGGCTCCTGATTAGGCTGGTTTTAGGCAAAGCGACGCCAACGCCGGACCGCGTGGTCCAACGTCCCCTGGGGGCGTTTTTTCGCTTGATTTACTGCGTTGTGCGCAATGGCTGGCAGATACCTACAGCGTGCTCGCCATCCATGCGGTTACTGTGGAACTGAACGCTGTCGAAATGAGGATGCAGTGTTAACGTACAGTTTCAATGACGTCAAGACTTTGACGTTGATTTTGATATGACCGTGTCGCGCGTCACAAAAACGCCGCGTTATTGCGCATTTTTGTTAGCTGCATGTGAGCAAACGATATAACGGATTTTCACGTTGTAACGCCGTGTAACTCATTGCTCCCGATGAGTTTGTGCACCGCATAAAAGAAAACCGCCGGACAGGCCGGCGGTTTCTTCACGCGATTTTCACTGCATCGATTTTGATGCGTTGCGCAGTATCAGCCGCACCATACTCTTGCGTTGCGGAACATCCGCAGCCACGGTGAATCACCGTTCCAGTCCTCCGGATGCCAGCTGTGGTTGATCGCACGCGGGGTGCGTTCCGGGTGCGGCATCATGATCGTGGTGCGGCCATCGGTGGTGGTCAGGCCGGTGATACCGTCCGGCGAGCCGTTCGGATTCAGCGGGTACTGGGTGGCCACGTTGCCATCGCCATCGATGTAACGCAGCGACACGCGCGCCGCGGCCTGGTCGATTGCGTTGGCGAACACCGCCTGGCCTTCGCCATGCGCCACCGCGACCGGCAGGCGTGAACCGGCCATGCCACGCAGCAGGATCGACGGCGATTCCACCACTTCCAGCAACGCGGTGCGCGCTTCGAACTGCTCGCTGCGGTTGCGACGGAACTGCGGCCAGTGCTCGGCACCGGGGATGATGTCCTTCAGCTGGCTCATCATCTGGCAGCCGTTGCACACGCCCAGCGCGAAGCTGTCCTCGCGGGCGAAGAAAGCCGCGAAGGCATCGCGCAGCGCGCCGCGCTCCAGCACCGAGGTGGCCCAGCCGCGGCCGGCACCGAGCACGTCGCCGTAGCTGAAGCCACCACAGGCCACCAGACCGGTGAAATCGGACAGTGCAACACGGCCTTCGATCAGATCGCTCATATGCACGTCGAACGAACTGAAGCCGGCACGTTCGAAGACGTTCGCCATTTCAATCTGGCCGTTGACGCCCTGCTCGCGCAGCACCGCCACGCGAGGACGTGCGCCGGTGTTGATGAAAGGCGACGCCACATCTTCGTTGATATCGAAGGTCAGCTTGGGCTTCAGGCCCGGCGCGTTGAAGTTGCGCGCGATCGCACGCTCCTGGTCGGCGTTATCCGGGTTGTCGCGCAGCTTCTGCATGGCGTGGGTGACCGACCACCAGGCATCGAACAGCGCTTCCCAGCGCCACTCGACCAGGCTTTCGCCCTGCAGCGAGACACGCACCACCGGGGCGGTGGTCGGACGCGCGATGCGCTGCGCGCATTCGGTCAGTGCATGGCGTTCGACCAGATCAGCAAACGCGGCGCGGTCTTCCTTGGCGATCTGCACCACCGCACCCAGCTCTTCATTGAACAGGCTGCGGAACGGATCATCGCCCCAGGCATCCAGGGTGATGTCCAGGCCCAGGCGCGAGGCGAAGGCCATCTCGCACAGCGCGGCGAACGCACCGCCATCGCTGCGGTCGTGGTACGCCAACAGCAGGCCGGCCTGGCGCGCATCGCGGATCAGTTCGAAGAACGCGCGCAGGCGCTGTGCATCGTCCAGATCCGGCACGGCACCGGCGAAGGCCGGCAGCGCGGAATGGTCGGCGTGCACCTGGGCCAGGATCGAGCCGCCCAGACGCTGCTTGCCGGCGCCCAGGCCGATCAGCCACAGCTCGCTGTCGGCGTCACGGTCCAGCAGCGGGGTCAGCTGGCCGGTCGCATCGGCAACCGGCGCGAACGCCGAGATCACCAGCGACACCGGCGACACCGACTTGTGCGCCTGGCCGTTGTCCTGCCACTGCGCCTGCATGGAGAGCGAGTCCTTGCCGACCGGAATGCTCAGGTCCAGCTGCGGGCACAGCTCCATGCCGACCGCACGCACCGCGTCATACAGCAGCGCGTCTTCACCGTGATGGCCAGCCGCGGCCATCCAGTTGGCCGACAGCTTCACCGTTTCCAGTGCATCCACCGGCGCCGCACACAGGTTGGTGATCGCTTCACCGACCGCCATGCGCGCCGACGCGGCCGCATCCAGCAGCGCCAGCGGGGTGCGCTCGCCGATCGACATCGCTTCGCCGGCCACGGTGTCGAAACCGGCCAAGGTGATGGCGACGTTGGCCAGCGGCAGCTGCCACGGGCCGATCATCTGTTCGCGTGCGGTCAGGCCACCGACGCTGCGGTCACCGATGGTGACCAGGAAGTTCTTCGAGGCCACCGAGGGATGGGCCAGCACGCGCAGACCCGCTTCGTGCAGGTCCAGCCCCGCGGTCTTCAGCGCCGGCCAGCGCGGCGCCGACGGGTGCACGGTGTCGCGGTGCATCTTCGGCGCCTTGCCGAACAGCACGTCCATCGGCAGATCGATCGGGGCATCCACCGGGGTATTGCCCACGGTAGCGCCGTACGCCACGACGAGCCGCTCTTCAGCGGTTGCGACGCCAACGGCGGCGAACGGGCAACGTTCGCGCGCGCACAGCGCGGCGAACTCGGCCAGGCGCGCCTGCGGCACACCGAGCACGTAGCGTTCCTGCGATTCGTTGCACCACAACTGCATCGGCGACAGCGACGGGTCATCGGCGGGCACCTTGCCCAGATCGATCACACCGCCCACGCCGGAGTCATGCAGCAACTCGGGAATCGCGTTGGACAGGCCACCGGCGCCCACGTCATGGAACCAGCGGATCGGGTTGTCCAGGCCGAGCGCGACGCAGCGGTCGATCACTTCCTGGCAACGACGCTCCATTTCCGGGTTGTCGCGCTGCACGCTGGCGAAATCGAGGTCTTCGGCGCTTTCACCGGAGGCCACCGAGCTGGCGGCGCCGCCGCCCAGACCGATCAGCATCGCCGGGCCACCCAGCACGATGACGGCGTCGCCGGGCTGCAGGCGCAGCTTCTCGACCTGGTTCTGGTCGATCGCGCCGAGGCCACCGGCCAGCATGATCGGCTTGTCGTAGGCGCGGGTCAGGCCCTCGCCTTCGGGCAGTTCGAAGCTGCGGAAGTAGCCAAGCAGGTTCGGGCGGCCGAACTCGTTGTTGAACGCGGCGCCGCCGAGCGGGCCGTCCAGCATGATGTCCAGCGCCGGCGCCATGCGCGGGTTCAGCGCGCGCGGGGCCTCCCACGGCTGCGGCAGGGTCGGGATGCGCAGGTGCGAGACCGAGAAACCGGTCAGGCCGGCCTTCGGCTTGCCGCCGCGCCCGGTCGCACCCTCATCGCGGATTTCACCGCCGGCACCGGTGGCCGCACCCGGGAACGGGGCGATCGCGGTCGGGTGGTTATGCGTTTCCACCTTGATGCAGAACGCCGAATCGACCACGGCTTCGCTGCGGTACTGACCGGTGGCCGGGTCCGGGCGATAGCGCGCGGCCGGGAAACCGGCGACCACCGCGGCGTTGTCGCTGTAGGCGCTCAACGTGTGCTGCGGGGTCTGCTGGTGGGTGTTCTTGATCATGCGGAACAGCGAGAGCGACTGGTCGGCACCGTCGATGGTCCAGCTGGCATTGAAGATCTTGTGGCGGCAGTGCTCGGAGTTGGCCTGCGCGAACATCATCAGTTCCACGTCCGACGGCTTGCGGCCCAGTTCGCCGAAGCGCTGGCGCAGGTAGTCGATCTCGTCCTGGGCCATGGCCAGGCCGAGGCGGCTATTGGCTGCCTCCAGATCCTCCAGGGCGATCCGTTCCAGCTCACCGCGCGCCGGGGCGCTGAACAGCGCCTGCGCCTGCGCGGTCTCGGCCAGCACGGACTGGGTCATCGGGTCGTGCAGCGCGCGGATCACCGCTTCCTGCGCGGCCGCGTCGGCCGGCCAGCCGGCCAGATCGATGCGCAGGCCACGTTCGACCCGGCGGATCGGTTGCCCGGCACCGCGGACCAGCTCGGTGGCCTTGCTCGACCACGGCGACAGCGTGCCCAATCGCGGCACCACGAAGCGCGATACCGCCCCGCCCTCACGCCCGGCCAGGGTCGGCTGGGCCTCCAGGATCCGGCTCAGGATCACCGGGTCCGGGGCCGCATCGCCCTCGGTCTGGATGAAGTAGACATGCCAGGCACCGGTGATGCGCAGATCGGCGGCCAGGGACTGCAGGCGGGATTCAAGACGTTCGCGGCGGAACGGCGAAAGGGCGGATGCGCCCTCGAGGACCATCATGTCCGGGGAACCGTGGTTGGGAACGGGGCCCACTATTGTACCCAAGTCGGCCGCCGCGGCCCGGCCCTGGGGATCGGCCTGCCTGGGAGGCGGCAAGGTGCGTTCACACCCGAACCATGCGCTGGTTCACGGATTGCGCCGGGATTACATGACAACGTTATCACCACCTGGCCCCAGCGCCCGGTGCTGTCCGTCCCCCATGTCGTTGCCGGCCTCTCTCACCGGCGCCCGGACCTGCTGCACGCATGCCGCCATCCCGGCGGCATGCGCCCACCTGATCGGAGACCGACCATGCCAGACCCGATTGCGCGCCGTGCAGTGACATCGTTTTCCTCCCCCACCCTGCGTCCGCGCCGACGGCGCTGGTTGCTGGCGCTGGCCTTGGCCGCTGCCGCCGGCACGCCCACGCTGGTGCAGGCCGCGAACTGTACCGGGGTGCCCGAATGGAATGGCGCGGCCATCTATCTGGCCGGCCAGACCCTGCAGAAAGGCGGCGTGCTGTACCGCGCCAACCAGGACATCTGGAACGCCCCACCCGACCACCCGGCCGGTGCGCCCTACTACACCAACCTCGGTGCCTGCGATGGCAGCGGCAGCAACCAGCCGCCCAGCGTCGCGCTGACCTCGCCCGCCGCCGGGGCCAGCTTCACCGCCGGCAGCAGCATCACGGTGAGCGCCAATGCCAGCGATACCAATGGCAGCATCAGCAAGGTCGAGTTCTTCCGCGGCGGCACCTCGCTGGGCATCGACACCAGCGCCCCCTACAGCGTGGTCTGGAGCAATGCCTCGGCCGGCAGCCACACCTTCAAAGCCGTGGCGACCGACAACAACAACGCCGTGACCTCTTCGGCCACGGTCAATGTGACCGTCACCGCGGCCAGCAACGACACCACGCCACCCAGCGTTCCGGGCGGACTGGCGTCCCCGTCCAGAACCGCCACGACGGTGAACCTGGCCTGGAACGCGGCGACCGACAACAGCGGCGGCAGCGGCGTGGCCGGCTACGACGTGTACCGCAACGGCAGCCTGGTCGGCTCGCCCAGTGCCACCCAGTACACCGATGGCGGCCTGGCCGCGAGCACGGCCTATACCTACACGGTGCGGGCACGCGACAACGCCGGCAACGCCTCGGCGCAGAGCGGCTCGATCAGCGTAACCACGGCCGCCGGTGGCGGCGGGGGGGGCGCCAAGCGGGTGATCGGCTACTTCACCCAGTGGGGCATCTACGGCCGCAATTACCAGGTCAAGAACATGGACACCAGCGGCTCGGCGGCGAAGCTGACCCACATCAATTACGCCTTCGGCAACGTGCGCAACAACCGCTGCGAAGTCGGCGTGACCCAGGCCTCCGACCCGAACACCGGCGTGGGCGGCGATGCCTACGCCGATTACGGCAAATCCTTCGCGGCCGGCGACAGCGTGAGCGGCACGGGCGACACCTGGGACCAGCCACTGCGTGGCAACTGGAACCAGCTCAAGCAGCTCAAAGCCAAACACCCGAACGTGAAAGTGCTGATCTCGCTGGGCGGCTGGACCTGGTCGCGCGGCTTCTCCAGCGCGGCGCAGCCGGCCAATCGGCAGGCGTTCGTGGCCTCGTGCATCGACGCCTACATCAAAGGCAACCTGCCGGTGGCCGATGGTGCGGGCGGTGCGGGTGCCGCGCTCGGCGTGTTCGACGGCATCGACATCGACTGGGAGTACCCGGTGGCGTGCGGGCTGAGCTGCGGGACGCCGGCCGACAACGCCAACTTCACCGCGCTGCTGGCCGAATTCCGCCGCCAGCTTGATGCGGTGCGGCCCGGCCTGCTGCTGACGGTGGCCGTGGGCGCAGGCGTGGACAAGATCCGGGTGACCGATCCGGCCAGCTACCACCCGTACCTGGATTTCATCAACGTGATGACCTACGACTTCCACGGCGCATGGGATCCGCAGACCAACCATCACTCGGCCCTGTTCGATTCACCGGCTGATCCCTCCACCGGCGACCAGAAGCTCTACAACAGCAACGATGCGATGGAAGCCTTCCTCAGCCGCGGGGTACCGGCCAGCAAGTTGAACCTGGGCATCGGCTACTACGGGCGTGGCTGGACCGGCGTGGCCAGCGGCAACAGTGGGCTCTACAAGAGCGCCAGCGGCGCGGCACCGGGCACGTACGAAGCCGGTATCGAAGATTGGAAGGTGCTGAAGACCCTCAACTGGCCGGTGTACACCGACAACGTCGCCAAGGCCACGTGGATCTCCAACGGCACCACGTTCTGGAGTCTGGATACGCCCGCGATGGTCACCGAGAAGATGGGCTATGTGAAAGCACAGGGCCTGGGCGGTGCATTCTTCTGGGAGTTCAGCGGCGATGATGCGCAGGGCACCCTGACCAAGGCGATCAGTGACGGCTTGAAGTAAGCCCGCCTGACACGGGGCGCTGCCTCGCTGATCCCGCAGGGACGCGTCGCGTTGATCGCAACAACGAAAACGCCCCGGCCTGGCCGGGGCGTTCTGTCTTCAGCGGCTGCCGCCTGCCGAGACGCGCTCCAGCGCGGCCTTGAGCTGCGCCGGCGGCAGGTAGCCACCGAGCTGGGTGCCATCGGCGGCGAAGATCGCCGGGGTGCCGTTGACGCCCATCTGCTGGCCGAGCTTGTACTGCATGGCCACCGGATTGGTGCAGTTCTTCGGGGTGACGGCCTTGCCGGTCTTGGCGGCGGTCAGGGCCTGCTTGCGGTCGGCAGCGCACCAGACCGAGATCATGTCGGTGTAGTCCTGGCTGCCCAGGCCCATGCGCGGGAAGGCCAGGTATTCCACGGTGATGCCGTTGCGGTTGAGCTCGGCGATGTCCTGGTGCAGCTTGCGGCAGTAGCCGCACTCGATGTCGGTGAAGACGCTGACGGTGTACTTGGCATTCGGCGCGGCAAACACGATGCGCTCGTTGTGCGGCACGCCATCGAGCAGCTTGCGGCGGTAGCTGAGCAGGCCCTGGCTGCTGACCGGCGCCTTGTTCTGGATGTCGTACGGCTGGGACTGCATCAGGTAGCGGCCGTCATCAGAGACGTACAGCACCTGGCCACCGACCAGCACCTCGCGGAAACCGGCAAACGGCGCGGCCCCGATGAAATCAGGCTTGAAGGTGGGGTCCAGCTGCTGCAGCGCGGTGCGCACGCGCTGGTCGGCATCACCGGCAGCGGCCGGGGTGGCGGCAGTGGTCTTGGCCGCCGGAGCGGACGGTTGCTGCGCGCAGGCAGACAGGCTGAGCGCGCCGAAGAGCGCCGCAATGGCAACACGGAGCATCGAGCATTCCGGTGTAAGAGGTCAGGCTGGATTCTCGCACAGCTGCCTGCTCACGCAGCTGGACCGCAGTGGAACGGTGAGGCGCGGCTGCGTTTGGCCCCGCCTCAGCCGCGCGGGTGGTGCTTGGCGTGCAGCTTCTGCAGGTGCTCGCGGGCCACCAGCGTGTAAATCTGGGTGGTGGACAGCGAACTGTGGCCGAGCAGCATCTGCAGGGCGCGCAGATCGGCGCCCCGGTTGAGCAGGTGGGTGGCGAAGCTGTGGCGCAGGCCATGGGGACTGATCCGGGCGGGGTCGATCCCGGCCAGCACCGCGTACTTCTTCACCAGCCCCCAGAACTGCTGGCGGCTCAAGGGATGCAGGGAGGGCTCCAAAAACATCGGCACAGCGCCGTCCTGTGGCGTCGGCACGTTGCGCTTGCCGGTGAGCTGCGGGCGCGATTCGGCCAGATAACGTTCGAGCCAGTGCTGGGATTCTTCCCCCAGCGGAACCAGCCGTTCCTTGCTGCCCTTGCCGGTCACGCGCAGCACACCTTGGCGCAGATTCACGGCATTGGCCGGCAGGTTGACCAGTTCGCTGACGCGCAGGCCCGCGGCATACATCAACTCCAGCATGGCGCGGTCGCGCAGCCCAAGTGGCGTCTCGATGTCCGGACTGGCCAACAGCGCATCGATCTGGCTTTCGGCCAGCGCCTTGGGCAGCAGCCGCGGCAGCTTCGGCGGATCGAGCAACGCACTGGGGTCATCGCTGCGCTCGCCGCGGCGGACCGCATCGGCGAAGAAGGCCCGCAGCGCGGAAAGCAGGCGGGCATTGCTGCGCGGCGACCAGCCATGGCGGGAGCGCCAGGCCAGGTAGTCGAACAGCCCGGCGCGATCGAGACCGGCCAGCCCCCCGGCCGCGCCATCACGCCAGCGTGCGAGACCTTCCAGATCGCGCCGGTAGCTGTCCAGACTGGCACGCGCGAGGCCGTGTTCGGCCCAGGCCGTGTCGAGGAAGCGCTGGATGCGGACGTTGTCGTCGTCGCGCAGCTCGGGCAGGTGCTGGATGAGCTGGCGGCGCAGTGCGGGGGTGGTGGCATCGGACATGCGCACAGCATACGGAGCAGGCCGTGCGTGGGCCATCGAACGCGGGCAGCGGGCCGGGTATGCTCCGGGTCATGACCGATACCGCGCTGTCGTCCCCCGCTGCTGATCGCCCTGCATCGTTGCTGCTGTGGCGGCTGTTGTCACTGTTGTACGACTTCTTCCCCGCCCTGGCGCTGTGGATGCTGCTGGGGGCGGTGTTCGTGGCGGTCTACACGATCAGCGGTCACGCAGCGCGGGAGAACATCGCCCCGTTCAGCGCGTGGCAGTGGGCGTTGTGGGCATGCTGCTGGGTCGTGACAGGCCTGTACGCGACGATGAGTTGGCGCCGCGGCGGGCAGACGCTGGGGATGCGGCCGTGGCGGTTGCGGGTGGTGTCGCTGGACGACACAGGGCCGACACGCAGGCAGTTGTGGCTGCGGTATGCGGTGGGGTCCCTGTCGGTGCTGACGGCCGGCCTGGGGTTCTGGTGGGCGCTGGTGGATCGGCAGCGGTTGACCTGGCATGACCGGGCCAGCGGGACGCGGGTTGTGCGGCTGCCGAAGTACTGACGCGCTGACGCACTGACGCACTGACGCTCTAAAGCCTTCCAGAACAGCGCTGAAAGCAGCGCCTCTGTTTTCTGTGCGTTTGCGGAGAGGCGCAACCCATTTCTGGGCCCGCTGCAAGTCCCGCTCCGCGGCCCGGCCCAGCCGCTGGCGGCTGTGCGTTCGGTCGGATGCGAGGCAGTGCCTCGCAAGCGATCCGCCCTCACCCATGTAAGCTCGTAGTGCGCCATCCGTGGCGCACTACGGCCCTGAAATGGGCTGCGCCTCTCCGCATTGACAGATTGCGAAGTGCGGTTGATCAAGGCGGATTTGTTGCGTGACCGACGTTTCGCACTCAGTACCGGCTCTCGCGTCAAAACGCGTAAGGAGCGCAATCTTCATAGCGAAGTCGTACCTTCGCTGAATCGATCAAGCTTTCGTCGATCAATTGCTCAGTCGCCAAGATTCAATACGAACAGCGTCACTTCGCCAACCCGTCAGAACGGTAGAGCCGGGCCATGCCCG
>DMZT01000043.1 GCA_003484865.1 Stenotrophomonas sp. | reverse complement strand
GCCGAAGCCACCACCCCGGCGCCGGCGCCGGCCTCGTCGCGCCCGACCGGCCCGGAGCCGGTTGCCGGCACCGACTATGTGGTGATCGAGAATGGCCAGCCGTTCCAGCCGGCCACCGGCAAGATCGAAGTCGCCGAAATCTTCGGTTACGTGTGCCCGGCCTGCGCCGCGTTCCAGCCGCTGATCGGGCCGTGGAAGGCCGGTCTGCCGAGCGATGTCAATTTCGTCTACGTGCCGGCCATGTTCGGCGGCACCTGGGATGACTACGGCCGTGCGTTCTACGCCGCGCAGGCCATGGGCCTGCAGGAAAAGACCCACGAAGCCATGTACGCCGCGATCCATGCCGAGCAGAGCCTGAAGGGCGAGCGCGGCCGTGATTCGGTCGACGACATCGCCAACTTCTACGGCAAGCACGGCGCCGACCCGAAGCAGTTCGCCGCGATGATGAGCAGCTTCGCCGTCAACGCCAAGACCAACTCGGCCAAGCAGTTCGCCCAGCGCAGCAAGATCTCCGGCACCCCGTCGGTGATCGTCAACGGCAAGTACCTGGTCAAGGGCAAGGGCTTCCCGGACATGCTGCGCATCGCCGATCACCTGATCGCGCGCGAACGCGCCGGCAAGGCCAACTGATCCAGCGATAGCGAACCGTCGTGACCTCCCCCCACACGCGGACCCTGCGCCTGCTGACGGCCAATATCCAGGCCGGTTCGAGCACCCGCCGCTACAGTGACTACGTGACCCGCAGCTGGTCGCATGCACTGCCGGCCGGGCGTAAGCGAACCAGCCTGGATGCCATCGCGCAGATGGCCCGCGAACACGACATCGTCGGCCTGCAGGAGGCCGATCCCGGCAGCCTGCGCTCGGGCTTCACCAACCAGACCCACTATCTGGCCGAGCGCGCCGGCTTCAATTACTGGAGCCACCAGCCCAACCGCCGGATGGGTGGGGTGGCCTCCAGCGCCAACGGCCTGCTCAGCAAACTCGAGCCGGTCGAGGTCCAGGACCACGCCCTGCCCGGCCGGATCGGCGGGCGCGGCGTGCTGCTGGCCAAGTTCGGTGAAGGCAGCCAGGGCCTGGCGGTGGCGGTGGCGCATCTGTCCTTGGGGACCAATTCGCGCATGTCGCAATTGGCCTTCATTGCCGATCTGCTCTCCGACCACCCCAACGCCGTGCTGATGGGCGATTTCAACTGCCTGGCCGAACGGCCGGAAATGCAGGTGCTGTACCAGAAGACGACGCTGCAGCCGCCAGGCTGCGTGGTGCCGACCTTCCCCAGCTGGCGCCCGGACCGGGCGATCGACCACATCCTGCTCAGCGACGGCCTGCAGCAACGCAGTGCCGAAGCCGTGCCGGCCGCGTTCTCCGATCACCTCGCACTGGCGATGTCGATCGATGTGCCGAGCAGCGCGCTGCGCTGACCCCTGTGCACCCGCCGCCCTTGCGCGGCGGGCATCGTGAGCGTGTAAACAGGCTGTCCACAGCGCCTGTGCGATAAATCCCGCCGTCTGCCGCTCCGGCACCGGGAGTATCCCCCACCCCATGAGTACCGTGGAGCCGCCTCTGCCCGAGGTGCGCACGCTTCGACCCGTGTTCCTGCTTGCCGCCACGATCGTGGCGGCATTCGCCATTCTGGTCACCGTGTTTCCCATCGATGCCGGCGTGATGCTGCTCGATGCCCAGACCTGGGCCTCGCGCAATGTCGGCTGGTATTACCTGCTGGCGATGACCGTGTACCTGGTGTTCGTGGTCGGCGTGGCGTTGTCCGGCTATGGCAACGTCAAACTCGGCGCGGACCATGACGAGCCGGAGTTCAGCTATCTGTCCTGGGCCGGCATGCTGTTCGCCGCAGGCATCAGCATCACCCTGTTCTTCTTCTGCGTCTCCGAGCCACTGACCCATTACCTGTTGCCGCCGCAGGGCGGCACCGGCAGTGGCGAGGCCAGCGCGCGCCAGGCCATGCAGCTGCTGTTCCTGCACTGGGGCCTGCATGGCTGGGGCGTGTTCGCGCTGGCCGCGATGGCGCTGGCCTACTTCGCCTACCGCCACAACCTGCCACTGGCGCTGCGCTCGGCGCTGTATCCGTTGATCGGCAAGCGCATCAACGGGCCGATCGGCTACACCGTGGATGCCCTGGGCATCGTGGCCACCGTGTTCGGCCTCGGCGCGGACATGGGCTTTGGCGTGCTGCATCTCAACGCCGGCCTGAACACCTTGTTCCCGGTGCCGCACGCGGCCTGGGTGCAGGTCGGGCTGATCGTGCTGATGATGGGCGCGGCGATCACCGTGGCCGTGTCCGGCGTGGAGAAAGGCGTGCGCTGGATGTCCAACATCAACATGCTGCTGGCGATCTCGCTGCTGCTGTTCATGCTGTTCGCCGGCCCCACCCAGTACCTGCTCAATGCCTTCATGCAGAACATGGGCGACTACCTGGGCAACGTGGTCGGCAAGAGTTTCGATGTGTACGCCTACGGCGGGCGCCCGGACTGGCTGGGCAACTGGACGGTGTTCTACTGGGCCTGGTGGATCGGCTGGGCGCCGTTCGTGGGCCTGTTCATCGCGCGCATCTCGCGCGGCCGCACCATCCGCGAATTCGTGCTCGGCGTGCTGCTGATCCCGCTGGGCTTCACCCTGGCCTGGCTGTCGATCTTCGGCAACAGCGCGTTGGACCAGATCCTGCATCACGACCAGGTACACCTGGCGCAGATGGCGGTGGAGAACCCGCCGACCGTGCTGTACGCGCTGCTGGAGAGCTATCCGTGGAGCCGCGCCGTCATCGCGGTCACGGTGATCGTCAGCTTCATCTTCTTCGTCACCTCGGCCGATTCCGGCACGGTGGTGCTGTCCACGCTGTCCTCGCAGGGCGGCAATCCGGAAGACGACGGCCCGCGCTGGTTGCGCGTTTTCTGGGGCGTGATGACCGGTCTGGTCACCGCCGGACTGCTGCTGGCCGGCAGCATGGATGCACTCAAATCCGCGGTGGTGCTGGCCTCGCTGCCGTTCTCGGTGGTGTTGCTGCTGATGCTATGGGGCCTGACCCGCGCGCTGGGCGAAGAGTCGCAGCGCAAGAAAGCCTCGCAGTACTCGCCGATCCCATTGATCGGGCAATCGCGACACCAGCGCGGCTGGCGCCAGCGCATCACCCAGGCGGTGCATTTCCCGGTCCGCGACGAGGTGTACCGGTTCATGGATACCGATGTGAAGCCGGCGATCGAAGCCGTCGCGGCGCAGCTGCTCGAACAGGGCCTGGATGTGCAGACGAAGTTCGAGCCGGGTCACATGGAGCTGCTGGTGGACCATGGCGAACAACAGGTGTTCACCTACCAGGTGATCATGCGCGGCTACCTCACGCCTTCGTTCGCCGCGCAGCGCTTCCGCAACCAGCGTTACTACCGCGCCGAAGTGCATCTTTATGAAGGTGGACAGGACTACGAGCTGTTCGGCTACAGCCGCCAGCAGATCATCAACGACATCATCGATCAGTACGAGCGTCACCTGCAGTTCCTGCATCTCACGCGTTGACGCACTGATCTCCCGCTGCAAAGGAGTCACCGACATGCCTACCCTCCCCGACCAGCTGCTGTACATCGGCGGCCGCTACGTTCCCTCCCAGGGCGGACAGACCTTCCAGGTCATCAATCCGGCCAACGGCGAGCTGCTCGCCAACGTCCACAGCGCCAACAGCGACGATCTCGACGCTGCCGTGGAGAGCGCCCAGGCCGGCCAGAAAGCATGGGCCGCGCTGACCACCGTGGAGCGCTCGCGCATCCTGCTGCGGGCGGTCGCGCTGCTGCGCGAGCGCAACGATGCACTGGCCGAGCTGGAATCGCGCAACACCGGCAAGGCCCTGAGCGAAACGCTCAGCGTGGACGTGGTCACCGGTGCGGACGTGCTGGAGTACTACGCCGGCGTCATGCACGGGCTGGAAGGCAGCCAGGTGCCGCTGCGTGAGAGCAGCTTCTTCTACACCCGGCAGGAGCCCCTTGGCGTGGTCGGCGCGATCGGTGCCTGGAACTACCCGATCCAGATCGCGCTGTGGAAGGCCGCCCCCGCGCTGGCCGCCGGCAACGCGATGATCTTCAAGCCCAGCGAAGTGACGCCGCTGACCGCGCTGAAGCTGGCGGAAATCTTCACCGAGGCCGGCCTGCCCGATGGCGTGTTCAACGTGCTGCCCGGCGATGGCGCCGGCGTCGGCTCGGCATTGACCGAGCATCCGCTGATCGAGAAGATCTCCTTCACCGGCGGCACCGCTACCGGCCGCAAGGTGATGGCCAGTGCCTCCAGCTCCACGCTCAAAGACGTCACCATGGAGCTGGGGGGCAAGTCGCCGCTGATCATCTGCGCCGACGCCGATCTGGACCTGGCCGCCGACGTGGCGATGATGGCCAACTTTTACAGCTCCGGTCAGGTATGCACCAACGGCACCCGCGTGTTCGTGCCGCGCAGCACCCTGGCCGCGTTCGAAGCCAAACTGCTGGAACGGGTCAAGCGCATCCGCATCGGCGACCCGCTGGCCGAGGACACCAACTTCGGCCCGCTGGTCAGCGCCGCGCACATGCAGCGCGTGCTTGAGCACATCGCCAGCGGCAAGGCCGAGGGTGCACGGCTGGTCTGCGGCGGCGAACGGCTGACCGACGGCACGCTGGGCAAGGGCTGCTATGTGGCACCGACGATCTTCAGCGATTGCCGCGATGACATGCGCATCGTGCGCGAAGAGATTTTCGGACCGGTGATGAGCCTGTTGGCGTACGACGACGAAGACGAGGCCGTGCGCCGCGCCAACGACACCGATTACGGTCTCGCCGCCGGCGTGGTCACGCCGGACCTGGCGCGCGCGCATCGCCTGATCCATCAGCTCGAGGCCGGCATCTGCTGGGTCAACAGCTGGGGCGAATCGCCGGCACAGATGCCGGTGGGCGGTTACAAGCAGTCCGGTGTCGGCCGTGAAAACGGGCTGGCCACGCTGCGTGCCTACACCCGCACCAAATCCATCCAGATCGAACTGGACCGCTACGCGTCGGTGTTCTGAACCGGCCTTACCAGGAGACACCGCGATGAAGCGCGAATACGACTACATCATCATCGGCGCCGGGTCGGCCGGCAACACGCTGGCCGCGCGCCTGACCGAAGACGCCGGCGTCAGCGTGCTGCTGCTGGAAGCCGGTGGCCCGGATTACCGGATGGATTTCCGCACCCAGATGCCGGCCGCACTGGCTTATCCGCTGCAGGGCCGCCGCTACAACTGGGCGTATGAAACCGAGCCGGAACCCTACATGGACAACCGGCGCATGGAGTGCGGCCGCGGCAAGGGCCTGGGCGGTTCCTCGCTGATCAACGGCATGTGCTACATCCGCGGCAACGCGATGGACTTCGACCAGTGGGCCAGCTTCGACGGCCTCGAGGACTGGAGCTACCACGACGTGCTGCCCTACTTCCGCAAGGCGGAAACGCGCGACATCGGCGCCAACGATTACCACGGCGGCGACGGCCCGGTCAGCGTGGCCACGCCGAAGAACGGCAACAACGTGCTGTTCCACGCGATGGTCGAGGCCGGCGTGCAGGCCGGCTACCCACGTACCGATGACCTCAACGGCTACCAGCAGGAAGGCTTCGGCCCGATGGACCGCACGGTGACCCCGCGCGGGCGCCGTTCCAGTACCGCGCGCGGTTACCTGGACATGGCCAAGGACCGTGAGGGACTGGAGATCGTGGTGCACGCCACCACCGACCGCATCCTGTTCGCCGGCAAGCGCGCGGTGGGCGTGCGCTACCTGGCTGGCAACAGCGCCGAGCCGATCGACGCTACCGCCCGCCGCGAGGTGCTGCTGTGCGCCGGGGCGATCGCCTCGCCGCAGATCCTGCAGCGCTCTGGGGTGGGCGCGCCGGCGTTGCTGGCCGCACTTGGCGTACCGCTGGTGCACGACCTGCCCGGCGTCGGCGAAAACCTGCAGGATCACCTCGAGGTGTACATGCAGTACGCCTGCAAAAAGCCGGTCTCGCTGTACCCGGCGCTGCAGTGGTGGAACCAGCCGGCGATCGGTGCGGAATGGCTGTTCGCCGGCACCGGCATCGGTGCCAGCAACCAGTTCGAGGCCGGTGGCTTCATCCGCACCCGCGAGGACTTCGACTGGCCCAACATCCAGTACCACTTCCTGCCGGTGGCGATCAATTACAACGGCACCAACGCGGTCAAGGAGCACGGCTTCCAGGCGCATGTGGGGTCGATGCGCACGCCCAGCCGCGGCCATGTGCATGCCAAGTCGCTGGACCCGCGTGAGCACCCCTCGATCCTGTTCAACTACCAGTCCACCGATCAGGACTGGCAGGAATTCCGCGATGCGATCCGCATCACCCGCGAGATCATCGCCCAGCCCGCGCTGGACGAGTACCGCGGCCGCGAGATCAGTCCGAGCGCCGAGTGCCAGACCGATGCGGAGCTGGATGCCTTCGTGCGCGCACATGCCGAGACCGCCTACCACCCCTCCTGCTCGTGCGCGATGGGCACCGATGCGATGAGCGTGGTGGACGGCCAGGGCCGTGTGCACGGGATGGAGAGCCTGCGTGTGGTGGATGCCTCGATCATGCCGCGCATCATCACCGGCAACCTCAACGCCACCACGATCATGATCGCCGAGAAGATCGCCGACCGGATCCGGGGGCGTGCTCCGCTGCCGCGCAGCACGGCGGCGTATTACGTGGCCGGGGACGCACCGGCCAGGCGCTGAGGGCGCCGCGATCCATCGGGATGCGCCGACCGTTGGTCGGCGCAG
>DMZT01000042.1 GCA_003484865.1 Stenotrophomonas sp. | reverse complement strand
ACGATCTCGCCCATGGTGGCGCCCGCCTTCTGCACCAGCGCCGAGCCATCATTGACCTTGCCGACGGAGTCGTCGATCAGGCCCTTGATCTCCTTGGCCGCGCCGGCCGAACGCTGGGCCAGGGTGCGTACTTCGGAGGCCACGACCGCGAAGCCACGACCCTGTTCACCGGCACGCGCCGCTTCGACGGCCGCGTTCAACGCGAGGATGTTGGTCTGGAAGGCGATGCCGTCGATGACCGAGATGATCTCGGCGATCTTCTTGGACGAGGTCTGGATCGCGCTCATGGTCGTGACGACCTGGCCGACCACATCACCCCCCTGCGAGGCGACGGTGTGCGCGCCGATGGCGAGCTGGTTGGCCTGGCGGGCATGCTCGGCGTTCTGGCGCACGGTGGAGGTCAGTTCCTCCATCGAGGCCGCGGTTTCTTCCAGGTTGGCGGCCTGCTGTTCGGTACGGCGCGACAGGTCGCTGTTGCCGGTGGCGATCTCGCTGGCGGCCGAGTTGATCTGCTGGCTGGAGTGCTTGATCCGGGTGACGATGCCGCTGAGCTGCTCGGCGGTGGCGTTGGCGTCGTCGCGCATCCGGGCGAACACGCCCTGGAAGTCGCCGTGCATGCGCACGGTCAGGTCGCCCTGGGACAGCGCGGCGAGCAGGTTGGAAACCTGTTCGATGCTGGCCGAGTTGGCATCCAGCAGGCCGTTGAGCTGCTGGGCCAGCTGCAGGAAGAAGCCTTCCTTGCCATCGCTGTCGATGCGGCCGGAGAGATCGCCGGCCGCAGCCTGGGCGATCACGCGGGCCACTTCGGCTTCCACCAGGGCTTCCGGGGTGCGGTCACGCCATTCGATGACGTGGCCGACGGTCTCACCCTGTTCGTTGGCGATCGAGGAGATGACCTGGGCGAACTGGGCCTCGCCGAACTGCATCGGGCGGCGGCTGACGCCGTGCTGCTGCAGCTGGGCCAGGGTCTTGGGATCCATTTCGCTGCCGTGCTCCAGCGCGGCGGCCGACTTGCCGATCAGCGAGGCGGCGGCGTCGAAGTCCGGCAGGTCCTTGCGGATGTCGGCTTCGTACTGGCTCAGGGTCTGCTGCAGGGCGCGGTTGCTGTACACGATGGTGTGCTGCGCATCGGTCAGGTAGACGCCGGTGGAGCTGTAATCCAGCGCGGTACGGATGCGCAGGTTCTCGCGGGCAATGGCCTGGTCGGTTTCGGTACGCTCCCGCAGATCACGCTGCATGCGCTGCATGGCCTGCAGCAGATCGCCGACTTCATCCTTGCGGCTGACATCGATATGGCCGTCCAGCTTGCCGCTGGCGACATCGTTGGCGACCGAGACGGCGCCGCGCATGCTGCCCACCAGCGAACGGGCAAACAGATACACCAGCACCAGGCCCAGGGCGGCGCCGCCGAGCAGGGTGATGACGGTCAGCATGGCCGAGGCGGCGTAGGTGGATTCGGCTTCTTCGCGCGAGGCGCGCGAGAGACGGTTGTCTTCGGCGATCAGGGCTTCGAGCGCGGCCGAGGCCTTGCGATGCTTGGCGCGGGTTTCACCAACGAAGGTGTCCACGGCATCGTCGGGCAGGTCCAGCTCGAGCATTTCGGTGACGGCGTCGTAGGACGCCAGCGAGTCGGTCCAATCCTTGGCGAAGGTGTCAAACAGCTTCTTCTGCTGGGGATTGTCGATCAGCGCGGGGTATTTTTTGATCGAGGCGTCGATCTGGGTGCGAAGCTCCGCCGCGCGGGACTTGGCTTCGGCCTTGACGTCATCACTGGCGCGGATGAGGCCCTGGTAAGCGGAGTTGCGGTACTCGCCGACCATGCCACGCAGTTCGCCGGCCATGCGGATGCTGTCCATCCGGGGGCCAGCCAGTTCAGTGGTGACGTTGTTGAGTGAGTGCAGGCCACGATAGGCCACGATGCCCTGCAGCAGCATCACCAGCAGGAGGACGCCGAAAGTCAGCATCAACTTGGGCATCAGTTTGAGGTTGTTGATCCACGGCATGGCAGGTGCGGTCTCCAGTGGCAAACGCGTCCGGCCGTCGGGGCCGGTTGCAGCGACCACGCCGGCCTGGGCCGGCGTGGCAGGGCGTACGGGCAATTACTTGATGTTGGCGAGCTTGAGGCCGGCCGGCGAGCTGACTTCGATTTCAGCGCGCGATGCATCGCGGGCGATCTTGCCGATCACGCAGACGGTCTTGCCTTCCAGCGATTCCAGCGGGAAGCTGAACTAGTCGAGGTTAGCGCCGGCGATGCGGGCCGAGAAGGTGTGGCGCGGGAACGCGCCGCCCATGTACAGGAAGGTCGGCTGACCTTCAGAGCCTTCGGCGTAGCGGGCCTTCTCGACCTTGCCGCAGACCATGCCGTCCTTGCCGACCGAGCGCGGGGCCATTTCCGGCGGAATCATTTCACCGGACTGGGCGAATGCAGTAGAGGCGGAAGAGGCGATCACGGCGACCGAGAACAGGGCAAGCAGGGACTTCATCGGGAAAATTCTCCGGGGATATGGGCAAGGTGGCCCGGCCATGGGCGATCCAGTGCAGCCGGGTTCTGAAACCAGCTATCGGCCGGTCAGCGGGGAACTGAAGCAATTTTTTCGACGGTGGCCGTTGCCGGTGGCGACAGCGGCGTGACGGCCGTTTTTCTGTGACGGATGTCTCAGGCGGCGACGTCGTCGATGACCGGGGCCTGGCCCATGTCGGCGCTGTCGAGCAGGGTTTCGATATCCAGCAGGATCAGCATGCGATCGTCCTGGGTGCCGATGCCGGAGATGAAGCGGGTATCGACGGCGGCGCCGAACTCGGGCGTCGGGCGGATCTGGTCGGCAGCCAACGGGATGACGTCGGAGACGCTGTCAACGACGATGCCGACGACGCGGTCTTCGACGTTGAGGACGATCATGACGGTGAAGGCGTCGTAGGTGGCATTTTCCAGGCGCAGTTTGAGGCGCAGGTCGATGACGGGGACGATGGTGCCGCGCAGGTTGATGACGCCTTTGATGTAATCCGGGGCATCGGGGACGCGGGTGACGGAGTCGTAGCCGCGGATTTCCTGGACTTTGAGGATGTCCACGCCGTAGTGCTCGGCGCCGAGGGTGAAGCTGAGGTATTCGCCGCCGTCGCTGGCGGCGTTGGTGTTCTTGTCGTTCATCGAGGGGTCCTGGGTCGGGCGTGGCGGTCGAATAACCGGGGGTCACGCTGGATATCGGCCTGCTCGGGGGCGACTTTAGCTCCCACTCCAACCCTGCCTTCAACTCGGGCCCAGCCAACTGTCCATGGGGCGGCGCGCTGACCCAACCACGCATCAACTGAGCCACGCAGTTGAAGCAGCCATCAACTCTCCCCGTTCTTCCTCGCACTGCGCTGCCGGTCGATACGGAAGATGTAGCGCTGGATCGCGCTGTCGCCACCGCGCGGGAGGTTGTCGAAGCGCATGCCGATGCGCTTCATCTCGACACCGTTGGGCAGCTTGACCGCCAACTGGTTGCAGACGATCAGCGAGACCTGCAACGGGCTGCCATCGGGGAGGTCGAGCTGGGCGGCGTAGCGTTTCTGCAGGGAAAATACGTTGCAGTCCACCGGTACCGTGACGGCCAGGCCGCCGCCGCTGATGTCGACCACGCGCAGCTGCAGCACCTCACCGCGGTCTTCGTTGATCGGGAACTGCAGGTGGGGCGAATCGGTGATCGGCGTTTCCAGCCGGTACAGTTCGCGCCGCTGCAGGTGCACCAGCTCGTCGGGGAAAGGCACGCGGAAGGCAACATGGCCTTCGTTGCGCACGCGTTGCAGGCCATCCAGGCGGAAGCGCACCATCACCCGGTCCAGCTGGGCGAAGCACAGCAGGTGGCCGGCGTCTTCGGCGGCGCGGTTGGAGGGCTCGGACGGGCTGCCGTCCAGCAGCAGCCAATCGTCGTCTTCGTCCAGTTCCAGCACCGCGGTGGGGAAGGATTGATCGCGGCCGCCCAGATGGGCGTTGATCAACGAACGCTGGTCGATCAGCGCCTGCAGCAACTGCCGGATCTGTCGGGGGTTGCGGACCAGGTACCTGTCATCCGTGGCATCGTCGTGGATGCCATGGGGACGGTCGTGTGCGTCGAGGCTGCCTTCGGACATGGAATCTACTGGGTTGGGCGGGTGCCGGCGTGCGGAGATGCCGGGGCTCAGTCCGTTTATCGGCAGCAGTTCACATTTATGTAGGGGAATTGTGCCGCGGTGGCGTGGCATGGCACCGGCGAAACGACGACACCCCGCCGGAGCGGGGTGTCGAAGGTCGACCGATCACGTGTCGAACGCGATCAGAATTCCTGCCACTCGGTATCGTTGACCAGGGCCGGTTCACGGCTCATGACACGGCGGGGCGCGGCCGCCACGCTGCGCGGCTTGGCCGGTGCCGCCAGATCGGAAGAGCGT
>DMZT01000045.1 GCA_003484865.1 Stenotrophomonas sp. | reverse complement strand
CTGGAACGGGCCCTGCGCATCGAGCAGGATCTGCGCCAGCGTGTTGCTGCGGGTGACCCAGGCCGGCGAGGCGGCGGGCTTGGCGGCAGCCGGGGCGGCCAGGGCCGGCGGGGCCGACAACGCGGCGGGAACGGTCAGGGCCAACGCGACAGCGAGGACAAGCGGCTTCATGCAGGAACTCCAGGGCAGGATGCCTGCGACCCTACGCACTTGGCGGGCCGGGGGCAATTGGCCGGAGGTCATGGCTTGATTGTTAACCTCCCGGCCCGGGTCAGTCTGCTCACGGGTCTGGATAGAATGCAGCTATTGTGGCTCGTGTCTCATTCAACACGCGGACGTTGTCATGCAGACGCGCCGTTCCAGCCGGCAATCCGTTGTGGCTCACCCGCGGAGATGACCAGCGGTTGACCCGTCCGCATGCACGATCACTGCAATCGTAAGCCATCACTGTCCTCCACCGGTCAGGTGTATTCAATGGTGATTGATAGCCATGCCCGTATTGGAATTTTGGAGGGCTGATGGACGCGTGTGCAGGATCATGGTCGGCGCCCAAGAGGTGGCCGATTTCATGGGCGAGGCTGTTGATCTCATTAGGAAGGCAGCGACGTTCAACCACCGCAAATGCCGTTTCCTTCGTTGCCAGAAGCCGTTGTGCTTGACCGCAGACGGATTCCGGATCTTTCGTGTCGATGATCATCAGCATCAAATCCGCCTTTTCGAGATGCCTCATCCTATGCACCAGCCAGAGCGGGCCGTTAGAGCCCAGAACAAGGTCATCCAGCGTCTGTACCACGCTGGATTCAGCGTAGCCGGGCAGCGCATTTCCAGCCCGCTGTAGTTCAACCCGAATACCGCTAGCGAGGAAGCCAGCAGTTGCGTGTTCGACCGCTCCCTCCATCATTCTGAAAACCTGCTCCCTACCGTTGGCAAGCGCACCATTTCCGTACCCAAAAGCCACGCGTATCGTCGATACCGCGGTTGATGGGGAAGCAGCCTTATCCAGGATGAGCGGGTCCGCCGGATAGGGATCACGCACCGTGGGTGCTTCATTGGGAACCCGGCGCAGATCGATGCGCACCAGTAGATCCCCAAACAGCTGATACAGCAAATGGCCACGTGAAAAACTGGACATGAGGTCGCCGTTGCCCAGCTCGGTGATTTCGACAGTGCTCGACATTCCCCCAGGCCCCCGCACGCCGATGATCGTCCCTGCCCACAGTTGCCGCGACGTGGGCGAGCGCTGGACATCATGCGTGCTGACATCCGCCACATATAGAGGAACATCTTCCGGCTCTCTGGCGATCAGGGGCGTGCGCTCGATAATGAACACGTCGTCGAACAGATCGACCTGGATCCGATCGGACGCCAGTGCCGTGCGATCTACCTTGACCCGGCGCACCCAGTCATACATTCCGCCGGCATAGTGCTTGCGCGCCTCCAGCCCGGGATCCCACCCACCAGTGGGAACCTCGATGAACGGTAGCGCCGCAAAGGTTGTCGGCGCTAAAAACAAACCACACAACACAGCCATCAAGCCACTCAAGATTCGTTCCACCGCTCCACCTCGCCCGCAGCATTGCCCAAACGGGCAGGTGCATCGAGACTAGAGACCGCGGGTACGCAGAACCCAGCGTGGCATCACGGTATCAACGAAAACAGCAGTCATTGCGAATCCAGAAGGCAGCAACGTCAGCTTCGCCTCTCAAAGACTGAGCGACGGCGGACACTCGCCCTTGGCGCGGCACTCAGCCAACGCACAGCGCTCGGCCGCCTCGGCATCATCCAGCGCGGTCAGATCGATGGCCTCGTTGGCATCGGTGACCACATACAGCATCGGGTAGTCCCAGTGCTCGCCACTACGCTTGGCGTTGAGGAACAGGCGGCCCTTCCCTTGTGGACCGCTCACGCCGATCACGAACTGGCTCTGCCCATTGGAATGCATCGATCCCGCCGGCAGGTAGCCATCACGCAACGGTTCACCGAGGGCCTCGACCAGCTCGATGTTGCAGCGCGCGCGGCGCATGGCCTCCTGGTAGGGCGTGCTGGATTTGCTCCAGTACGCCCACTGCGACAGCGCGAACCACACCGCCCCCGCTGCCGCCGCAATGCCGACCACCACCGCCACTGGCATGGCCCAGCGCCAGTGGCGTCGCCACCAGCCGGTGGGCACGGTGGTACCAGGAAGTGCGGGCGGCAATGTCATCGGCAAACTCCTTGTCAGGCCGGTGGCAGGAACGGGGGATCAGGGCGCCAGGCAGCGCCCCAGGAAGTCCTCGGCCAGGCGGTAGCGGTGCAGCGCGTTGCTGCCCGACAGGCCGTGCTTGGCACCGGGATAGGTCATCAGTTCAAACGGCTGGCCGCGCTTCTGCAACGCGCTCATCAACACGGTAGAGTTGGTGAACAGCACGTTGTCATCGGCCATGCCGTGGATCAGCAGCAGCCGCGAGCGCAGGCCGTCGATATGCGCCAGCACGCGCGCTTCTTCATAGCCCTTCGGGTTGTTGCCCGGCAGGTTCATGTAGCGCTCGGTGTAGTGGGTGTCGTACAGGCCCCAATCGGTCACCGGTGCACCGGCCACGCCGCAGGCGTAGCTGTCGGAGGCCTTGGCCAGCAGCATCAGGGTCATGTAGCCGCCATTGGACCAGCCCTGCACACCGATGCGCGCCGGATCAACCCAGGCCTGCTGCTTCAGCCAGGCCACGCCGCGCAGCTGGTCAGCCACTTCCACCGTGCCCTGCACGCCGTACAGCGCACCGCCGAAATCACGGCCGCGACGCGGCGTGCCGCGGTTGTCCAGCGAAAACACCACGTAGCCCTGCTGGGCCAGGTACTGGTTGAACAGGTGATCGCCACGGCCGGGCCAGCTGTTGGTGACCGTCTGCGAGGCCGGGCCGCCATAGACGTACACCACGACCGGATAGCGCTTGGCCGGATCGAAACCGGTCGGCTTGATCAGGCTGTAGTTCAGTTCTGTCTTGCCGTCGGCGGCGGTCAGGGCGCCGAACTCGACCGGGCGCTGCGCATCGAGATAGCGTGCGTACGGATGCGCCGGGTCTTCAAGATTGTTCTCGACCAGGGTGGCGATCTTCTCGCCGTTGGCACGGTGCAGCGCGATCTGCGGCGGCGTGGTGGTGTTGGACCAGCTGTCCACGTAGACGCTGGCGTTGCGCGCGAAGCTGGCGGTGTGCATGCCCGGGGCCTGGGAGAGGCGCTTCGGCACCCCACCCTGCAGCGACACGGCGTACAGCTGGCTTTCGCGCGGGCTGTCCATGCCGGCGCGGAAGTAGACCTTGCCAGCATCTTCGTCCACGGCCAGCAGTTCGTCCACCGGCCAGTTACCGGCGGTCAGTGCGGTGACGGTCTTGCCGTCATCGGAGATGCGGTACAGGTGCTCGAAGCCACTACGCTCGGACGACCACACAAAGCCGCCCTGCTTGAGGAAGCGCAGGCTGTTGTGCAGCGGTACCCAGGTCGGCGAGGTTTCGGTCACCAGCGTGCGCTGCTGGCCGCTGGCCAGTTCGGTCTGGATCAGTTCGAGCGTCTTCTGGTCGCGCGACTGGCGCTGGAAGGTCAGGTGCTTCGGGTCGCGCCAATCGACGCGGGCCAGGTAGATATCGGGGTTGCGGCCCAGGTCGATCCAGCGCGGCGTGGCGTTGCGGCGCGGCGCGATCACCGCCAGTTTGACGGTGACGTTGTGGTCGCCAGCCGCCGGGTAGCGCTGCTCGATCATCTCGGTGCGGTCGGCATACATCTCGTAGCGCTTCTGCACCGGCACAGGCGATTCATCGATGCGGGCGAAGGCGATCGCCGAGTCATCCGGCGCCCACCAGTAACCGGTGTGGCGGTCCATTTCCTCATCGGCGACGAACTCCGCTACGCCATTGCCGATGGTGTTGCTGCCATCGTCGGTGAGCTGGATCTGCTGGCCACTGGCCAGATCGATCACCCACAGGTTGCGGGCACGCACGAAGCTGACGAAGCCGCCCTTCGGCGACAGCTTGGCATCGGTAGCGAAGCCTTCCCCATGGGTGAGCTGGCGCACCGCGGCCTTGCCCTGCTTGCTCAGGTCGTACAGGTACAGCTCGCCGCCGAGCGGGAACAGCAACGTGCGTGCATCCGGCGACCACTGGTAATCGACGATGCCGGTCATCGCGGCGATGCGCTGGCGCTCGCGGCGGGCCTTCTCGGCGTCGCTCAGGGTTTCCGTGCCGGGCAGCACCACCTTGGAATCCACCAGCAGATGGGTCTGGCCGCTGGCGATGTCGTACGCCCACAGGTCCAGTTGGTTGCGGTCGGCGTCCTTGCCGCGCAGGAAGCTGACCTGCGAGCCGTCCGGGGCCACCTTGGGTTTCATCAGGGTCGGGCCGGACAACGGCAGCGGGCCGGTGATGGCATCCAGGGTCAGTTTTTCAGCGTGGGCGATCGAGGTCGAGGCGAGCATCAGGGCGAGCGAAGCAAACAGGTGGCGCATGGAGGGTTCCGGGAGCGTCTGGGCAGTCCCCGGCCAGGAAAACGGCACGGGGAACGCTTCATCCTAACCAAAACCGTTCCGGTCGTGCCGGGGATGGCGGGCGTCCGGGCGCGCCCACCGCTGCGGGGAGCCGGCCAGCGGCCGGCACGACCTGGCAGGTGAGCACCGCTTCAACGCTGGCCGAACAGGTGCTTGCGCTCTTCGTCGCTGAGCGGCTTGCCGGCCTGCGGGTTCACCTTCTCGCGCAGGGCGTAGGCCCGCTGGGTGGCCGGGCGCGCAGCGATCGCGTCATGCCAGCGCTTGAGGTTCGGGAAGGCGCTGAAATCGACCGGAAGCGTGTCGTAGGCCCCGATCCACGGGTAGCTGGCCATGTCGGCGATGCTGTAGTCATCGCCGCCGAGGTAGGCACTCTGCGCCAGGCGCTTGTCCATCACGCCGTGCAGGCGGCGCACTTCGTTGTTGTAGCGCTCGATCGCATAGGGAATCTTTTCGGGCGCGTAGACGTTGAAATGGCCCATCTGACCGCTCATCGGGCCAAGGCCGGCCATCTGCCAGAACAGCCATTCCAGCACCGCCACCCGGCCGCGGCTGTCGGCCGGCAGGAAGCGGCCGGTCTTTTCGGCCAGGTACAGCAGGATGGCGCCGGACTCGAACACGCTCTGCGCCGCGCCGCCGTCGGTGGGCTGGTGGTCGACCAGCGCCGGCATCTTGTTGTTGGGTGAGATCGCCAGGAAGTCGGGCGTGAACTGGTCCCCGGCGCCGATGTTCACCGGCTGGATCCGGTACGGCAGGCCGGTCTCCTCCAGCATCAGCGTGACTTTGTGGCCATTCGGGGTAGGCCAGTAGTACAGGTCGATCATGGCGACGGCTCGCGGATTGGGAATACCGAGTCTAGTCCGTCATTCGGCTTGGCAGGGTCAAGCCGGACCGTTACGCTGCGCCGTCCCCGCAACGCAGCATTCCAGCATGAGCTCGACCCAGACCCCCATCAGTCCCCTGTCTTCCCTGATCTTCGCCTCGCGCTGGCTGCAGCTGCCGCTGTACCTGGGCCTGATCCTGGCGCAATGCGTCTATGTGTTCCTGTTCGGCAAGGAGTTGTGGCACCTGCTGCACGAGGCCAATGAGATGGGCGAGCAGCAGATCATGCTGCTGGTGCTGGGCCTGATCGACGTGGTGATGATCTCCAACCTGCTGGTGATGGTGATCGTGGGCGGCTACGAGACGTTCGTATCGCGCCTGCGCCTGGAAAACCACCCCGACCAGCCGGAGTGGCTGAGCCACGTCAATGCGAGCGTGTTGAAGGTGAAGCTGGCGCTGTCGATCATCGGCATCTCCTCGATCCACCTGCTGAAGACCTTCATTGCAGCTGGCAATCTGGATGGGCTGCCATCGTGCAACAGCGACGCGTACCTGCAGGCCGTTTCGGCCGCTGTCGCAGCCGCCGGGCCCACGGCCGCCGTAGCCTTCAAGTGCTCGCCCATGACCTCCACCGGCGTGATGTGGCAGACCATCATCCATGCCGCCTTCATCCTGTCGGCGATCGGTATCGCCTACACCGACAAGCTGATGAACGGGACGCCGAGCAAGACGTTGTCTCACTGAGGCTTGCCCGGCAGCAGCGGCATCGGTGAGGATGCCCCCTGCCCTGGCCGCCCGGCCCCCGGGCCGGGCGGGGTGATGCTAGATTGCACACCTGCGGGTCCGCCGTGGACGTCGGGAAACGTCCATGGCCTTCGGTCGGCCTGACCGCATCAGGCCCTACGTATCGTCGTCTTCAAAGGGGAGTTGGATGTCGCACGTCAAGACTCATGGCCCGGCGCGGCTGTTCGCGCCGATGATCCTGCTGGTGGCCCTGTCCGCCTGCTCGGGCAAGGACGAAACCGTACCGGCCGCGCCTGCGGCACCGGCAGCCCCCACTGCTGCGCCGGCCGCACCGGCGGTGTCGGCCAAGGTCCAATCGTTGGGCACCGAAGAACTGCGCGAGCTGGCCGGCAAGGCGCTGCGCGAGAACCGCATGTACGCCCCGGCCGGCGACAAC
>DMZT01000044.1:2254-2826 GCA_003484865.1 Stenotrophomonas sp. | reverse complement strand
TCGCGCACATTGCCCGGCCATGCAAAGCGCTCCAGCGCCTGGACGGCATCGGCCGTGAAGCCACGCGCCCGGGTGACGTGGCGATGCCGGAAGCTGGCGAGAAAATGGTGGGCCAGCATCGCGATATCCGTGCCGCGCTCGCGCAGCGGTGGCAGGGGCAGGCGCAGCACGTTGAGCCGATAGAACAGATCGCGCCGGAAGTGGCCCTGTTCGACCGCGGCTTCAAGATCGACGTGGGTGGCGGCCAACACGCGCACATCCACCGCCAGCGGCCGGTTGCTGCCGACGCGTTCGACGGTGCCTTCCTGCAGTACACGCAGCAGATTGGTCTGCGCATCCAGCGGCAGGTCGCCGATCTCGTCCAGGAATACGGTGCCGCCACTGGCCGATTCGAACAGGCCCAGGCGCCGCGTTGCCGCACCGGTGAAGGCGCCCCGCTCGTGGCCGAACAGCTCGGACTGGACCAGCGCGGCCGGGATGGCGCCGCAGTTCACCGCCAGGAAGGGACGCGCGTGGCGCGCGGACAGTGCGTGCAGCGCCTGCGCCGCGAGTTCCTTGCCGGTGCCGGTTTC
>DMZT01000044.1:1029-2009 GCA_003484865.1 Stenotrophomonas sp. | reverse complement strand
TGCCGGTGCCGGTTTCGCCGGTGATCAGTACCGGGAGGTCTACCGGTGCGTACTTGCGGATGGCCGCGCGGGTGACCTGCAGGACCGCGCTGTCGCCGATCAGGGACTGCGGGCCATGGGGCGCGGGCAGGGGGGCGGCGCCCGCCAGCTGCTGCAGCCGCTGTACGACGCGCGGCAGATCGATCGGGGCGGTATAGGTATCCACACAGGCGGCAAGCAGCGCATCCAGCACCGGCGAGGCGCGCAGCGGAGCCGCCGGCAACAACGCCAGCAGGCTCATGTGGCGGTGGTCGACCAGCAGCTGCTGCAGGTGGGCCAGATTGGCCGGGACCACGGTACGCAGGTCCAGCAGGCCGACGACCTGGTCGCTGCCGCGCATGCCGATGCCGGCGCACTGCTCGGGGGCGACGCCGCGCACCTGCCAGCCGGCCGCAGCCAGCGTCGCGCGTTCAAGCGCGAGGGGTTGCCCAAACCAGATCACACACCGGGCAGGAAAATCGGGGACAGCCGCCATGCGTCACCTTGTCGACGAGGATCACGGGCGGTGTCTGCTGCCTGATCGGTTGCCCAGGACGTGCCGCCCCACGTCCGGGTCCGTCCCCCGCCGCGGCGCGCGTGCGCCGGGCGTGTCGCCCGCTGGAAAACAGGCGGTGACAGAGAAAGGAACGCGGGTTGGGCCGGTCAGCGGCCATCGCCGGGCCCAACAAAAAAGGCCGCTGCAGGGCAGCGGCCTTCGATCCATGCGTTCAGCAGGGCCCGTCAGAGGTCGACGCGGCGGGCCTGCATGAACTTGCCGCCCCAGTAGCCGCTGACCAGGCTGTCGACGCGGACGTCCTTGCCGGTGCTCGGGGCATGCAGGAAGCGACCTTCGCCGACATAGATGCCGACGTGGTCGACCCGGCCCTTGCGGCCGAAGAACACCAGGTCGCCAGCCGCCAGGGCGTTGCGGTCATTGATCAGTTCGGCAGCGCCGTCATGGG
>DMZT01000044.1:0-796 GCA_003484865.1 Stenotrophomonas sp. | reverse complement strand
ACCAGGCCGCTGCAGTCGAAACCACTGTCCGGCGAGGTGCCACCCCAGCGGTACGGGGTGCCGAGCAGGGTCATCGCACGGCGCAGCAGGGACTGGACCTTGCCGTTTTCGGCGGCGTCGCCGGCCACGGTAATGGCGCCGGTGCTGGCGTCGTAGTTGGCGAGCAGGCGGCTCAGGTCACCGGCGAACATCGCCGAGCGATCCATGAGCGGGATGGTGTCGTTGGCCGCCAGGTGCGGAAGCAGGGCGGCGAGGGTGGCGCTGGCAGCGGCATCAGCCTTGCTGCGGGCCGGCGCATCAGCCTTGGGCTTGGCCGGCGCGGAAGAATCGGGGGTGACAGTGACGGGGGGTGCAGCAACCTCGGGAGCGGTCGTCGGTGCGGACTGCGCCCAGGCTGGAAGGCTGGCCAGGCAGAGTGCTGCAGCGAGGAAAGCGGGGCGGGCGCGTCGCCGGGTGGCGGCGGTCTGGCCTTTGCACGTCAGGTCGTCTGTCGTCACGCGGCGGTCACTGAATAAAAACGATGGGTGATGATGCCGTGTAAGCGCAGTGATTAGGTACAAATTCCGTTAATTTTTCGTTTACAACTATGTGATGTACGTCACAAATTTGGACCTTACCCCTGTTCAGGTTAGTCAAGGACGCGTTTCGCCCCGGTGTAGTGGTCCTTCCAATAGGGACCGCCGAGCGAGTCCAGACGGACCGTGCCGCCGGTGCTGGGGGCGTGCACGAAGCGGCCTTCACCGACATAGATGCCGACATGGAAGACGTTGCCCTTGTTGCCGAAAAACACCAGATC
>DMZT01000382.1 GCA_003484865.1 Stenotrophomonas sp. | reverse complement strand
GGCCGCCCACCAGCAGCGCGATGGCGATCAACAACAGCAGTGGCTTGCGCATGAGGGGCCAGGGGCGATGGGCGAGGCGACTACTCTACTGCGATCATCGCCCCGCACGGTGAGGCCCAGCCGAACAGGCGTGTTGTGCTGCGAAGGAGCCCGCGTTGCCCGGCGTGCCCCGTCACTGTCGCGTCACGATCCGGACACGCGATCGACCGCGCAGGACGAAGTTTCCTTTACATGGCCCTTGGTAAGCTTATCGGCCATCCCCATCATCGACTCCGCAACGCCCGGTCTTTGCCGGGTGAGTGAGCTACCAGGAGAACCACATGGCCTATACCCTCCCCAAGCTGTCCTACGCCTACGACGCGCTCGAGCCGCATATCGACGCAGCGACGATGGAAATCCACCACACCAAGCATCACCAGACGTACATCAACAACGTCAACGCCGCGCTGGAAGGCACCGAGTTCGCCGACCTGCCGGTGGAAGAACTGGTCAAGAAGACCAAGTCGCTGCCGGAAAATCTGCAGGGCGTCGTGCGCAACAACGGCGGCGGCCATGCCAATCACACCCTGTTCTGGACCGTGATGTCGCCCAACGGCGGCGGCGCGCCGGTCGGTGATGTCGCCAAGGCGATCGATTCGCAGCTGGGCGGCCTGGAAAAGTTCAAGGAAGCCTTCACCAAGGCGGCCCTGACCCGTTTCGGCAGCGGCTGGGCCTGGCTGAGCGTCACCCCGGACAAGAAGGTCGTGGTGGAAAGCAGCGCCAACCAGGACAGCCCGCTGATGGACGGCAACACGCCGATCCTGGCCCTGGACGTGTGGGAACATGCGTACTACCTGAAGTACCAGAACCGTCGCCCGGAATACATCGGCGCGTTCTTCAACGTCGTCGACTGGAATGAAGTCGAGCGTCGTTACCAGGAAGCCATTGCCTGATCGGCACGGTCACCTGAAACGCGAACGGCCAGGCAGCGATGCCTGGCCGTTTTTCGTTGCGCCGCCCGCAGCGCTGCGACGTCAGGGCGCGCTGGTGCTTTCCGGCGTCTGCAGGCGCAGGGTCGCCATGGTTCCCAGGCGCATCGCGGTGGGGTCACTCTCGCTGGCCGGCAGCTTGATGCTGTCCTGGCGGATGCCGCCGAAGTACTTCACCTGGAACAGCACGTCCAGGCCGTGCCCACGCGCTGCGCCGGCCAGTGAGGGCGGGTCCACGCGTTCGCCGGGGTTCTTGCGGGCTGGCTGGAAGCCCGGCGTGCTGCCCACCAGTTCGGTGATCTCCGCGGAGAAATCGCCGGCGATCAGCGAGGGCAGGCCCTCGGCGGTCGCGCCGATCCAGGTCATCAGGTCGCTGGTCTGGTGCCGGCGGATCTGCGCGTCATCCGGCTCCGGCCGCAGCCGGGCCACGTAGATGTTGATCAGCTCTTCGCGCAGCTTGATCCGTACCATGCCGGCCGCGCTGAACTGCCCGGGCGGATGCAGCAGGGTGACGGCGTCATCGGTGACCGGCAACCGGGTCAGCATCGCGCTGCCATGGCGCAACGGCTGGCTGGGCGGATCGGCAGTGACGAAATCGCAGCTGTAGCGCAGCCGGCTGGCGAGCCAGCAGGCCGGATTGCGCCCCTGGGTCTGCAGCACGCGCTGCACCGCGATCACGTCCGGCTGCATGGATTCGAGCAGCTGCAGCACCTGGTCCCGCCGTTGCTGCCACTGCGCATCGTCCTGGGTCGGCAGTTCCAGCGTGGCGATCTTCAGCGAGGGCAGGGCCTCCTCGGCCTGGCGCGCATGCGCGCCTGCGGCGGGGGCCGCCAGCAACAGCAGCAGGATCCAGCCGGTCCAACGTCGGGTCTGACCCTTGATGTGCGTGCGCATAACGATAAGTTTACGCTTCCCCCGTCGACGATCCGTGACATGGGCGCCATCCCGCGCGGTCGTTTCGGGCCCGCCTGCCATGTCCGGCGCCGCCTGTCATGCAGCTGTGCAGCGTGCGCTGGGGTAGGGGGTTCCGGTAATCTTGGTCCTTTCGTGTTCGCAGGACAGCCCCACAGGATGAGCAATATCGCAGCCGCCAGCGCAGGCAAAGGCAAGATGCCGCGCCAGATTCCCTACATCATCGGCAATGAGGCCTGCGAACGCTTCAGCTTCTATGGGATGCGCAACATCCTGGTGCAGTTCCTGATCACCTCGCTGCTGCTGCAGGAGATCACCGCCGATGGCCGCGCCGGTGAGGCGAAGGACATCATGCACAGCTTCATGATCGGCGTGTATTTCTTCCCGCTGCTCGGTGGCTGGCTGGCCGACAAATTCTTTGGCAAGTACCACACCATCCTGTGGTTCAGCCTGATCTATTGCGCCGGTCACGCCTGTCTGGCCATCTTCGAGGACAGCCGCCAGGGCTTCTTCGTCGGCCTGGGCCTGATCGCGCTGGGCGCGGGCGGCATCAAGCCGCTGGTGGCCTCGTTCATGGGCGACCAGTTCGACCAGAGCAACAAGCATCTGGCCAAGGTCGTGTTCGACGCCTTCTACTGGATCATCAACTTCGGCTCGCTGTTCGCCTCGCTGCTGATCCCGCTGGCGCTGAAGAACCTGGGCCCATCGTGGGCCTTCGGCATCCCGGGCATTCTGATGTTCGTGGCCACCTTCGTGTTCTGGATGGGCCGCAAGCGCTATGTGCTTGTGCCGCTGCCGCCGAAGGACCCGCATTCGTTCGGCAACGTGGTGCGCACCGCGCTGTCGGCACAGGTGCCGGGCAAGGGCCGTCCGGGACGTACCCTGGCCATTCTCGGCGCGGTGCTGGCGGTGGCCTCGATGGGGCTGGTGGGCAGCCTGGGCATCGTGATCTGCCTGTGCATCGCGCTGGTCCTGCTGCTGGCCGGTATCGGTGGCGGTACCTGGATCCAGCTGGACCGCGCCCGTGCGGTGCATCCGGCCGAAGCGGTCGAGGGCGTGCGCTCGGTGCTGCGCGTGCTGGTGATCTTCGCCCTGACCACACCGTTCTTCTCGCTGTTTGACCAGAAGGCCTCGACCTGGGTGTTGCAGGGCCAGCAGATGGCCATGCCGAGCTGGTTCACTGCGTCGCAGATGCAGGCGCTGAACCCGCTGCTGGTGATGATCCTGATCCCGTTCAACAACCTGGTGCTGTACCCGATGCTGCGCCGCTTCGGCTTCGAGCCGACCGCGCTGCGCCGGATGACCGCCGGTATCGCCTTCAGCGGCCTGGCCTGGATCGTGGTCGGTGGCATCCAGGTGATGATGGATGGCGGCAACGTGATGTCCATCTTCTGGCAGATGCTGCCCTACGCGCTGCTGACCTTCGGTGAGGTGCTGGTATCGGCCACCGGCCTGGAGTTCGCCTACAGCCAGGCGCCGCAGGCCATGAAGGGCGTGGTGATGAGCTTCTGGAACCTGACCACCACCATCGGCAACCTGTGGGTGCTGCTGTCCAACGCGGCGGTGCGCAACGATACGGTGACCCACCAGATCGCCAGTACCGGCTTGAGCGAGGCGGCGTTCCTGATGTTCTTCTTCGCCGGCTTTGCGTTCCTGGCGGCGTTGGCCTTCGGTTGGTATGCCAAGCGCTATCGTATGGTCGACAACTACCGCACCGCCTGAGCCTGACATGACCCCAGTCAACCTGCTGCTGATCGCCATTACCGTCATCGTGTCGTGGATGGCGTTCAAGAACCGTGCGCTCGCCGACCGCCTGATCCTGTGGCCGCCGGCGGTGGACCGCAACCGTCAGTACGATCGCCTGATCACGTACGGGTTCATCCACGCCGATCTGTCGCACCTGGCGTTCAACATGATCACGCTGTTCTTCTTCGGCGGCTTCATCGAACAGGTGATGCTGCAGCTGAGCGGCAGCTACCTGACGTATCCGGCGTTCTACCTGGGTGCGTTGCTGGTGTCGATCCTGCCGAGCTATCTGAAGAACCAGAAGAACCCCAACTACCTCAGCCTGGGCGCATCGGGCGCGGTATCGGCGGTGCTATTCGCCTTCATCCTGATCAAGCCGTGGTCGATCATCCTGGTGCTGTTCATTCCGGCGCCGGCGATCATCTATGCCGTGTTCTATGTCGGCTACAGCATCTGGATGGACCGCCGCGGCGGCGATCGCATCAACCACAGCGCGCATCTGGCCGGTGCGGCCTTCGGTGTGCTGTTCATGCTGGCCATGCAGCCGAGCATCTTCAGCCACTTCCTGCGTGAGCTGAGCAACCCGACCTTCCGCCTCGGCGGTTGAGTCGGGGCGTACCGACCAACGGTCGGTACCTACGATGAGGTATCTGGCGCGGGGTGGGGTGTACCGCCCAACGGTCGGTACCTACGACGAGGTATCTGGCGCGGGGTG
>DMZT01000383.1:876-11572 GCA_003484865.1 Stenotrophomonas sp. | reverse complement strand
CCGCGCTGCGGGCCGCTCTTGCATGATCAGCAGCGGACCCGCGGCAAATCGTTCAATGAGGTCGTGAAGTTCGGCGAGAGCATGTGCTGCCGCATGCCCCATACAGGCTTTGTCTTCCATCCAGACGCGCCGAGCCCGGCCATCCCGCGCCCGAACTTCCTATTGATCTGGTCGAGGGTCGCCATCAGCGCATCGTTTCCAGCAACGGCCGGAGTGAACAGGTCGGACTGCAGGTCGTGGGGCTTGGCTAAGTCCAGCAACGCAACGCCGGCCTTCTTGTAGCCGATCCCGTCTTTGAGCAGGCCGCGGAGCAACTGCCTCACGGTCCCAAGCACGAGGGTTGTATCCGACGTCGCCGCCGGCAGCACTACCGATCGCGTCGCGTTGTGCTGGGGCAACTCGGGCCTGAAGGTGTCGGAATGGGCAAATACCCATAGACCGGATGCCACCAGCCCACGGGTACGCAGCTTTTCGCAGGCCCGGATCGCAAAGGTGGCCAGCGCGTTGGCAATCGCCTCGTGGTCGGCAACCCGATCCGCGAAGGAGCGGCTCACCATGATCTGTTGCCGGTCTGGTTCTACTTCCTCCAGCCCCATACATGCATGTCCCTGCAGCTCGCGCTGGGTCCGCGCGAGGGTCACCCCGAAGGTGGCAAGGATGTCGTCGGGCGGCGCGTCGCGCAGGCCCGCGGCGGTCGTTATACCCATGTGTATCAGCTTGGGCGCCATGCGCCGCCCGACGCCCCACAGATCTTCTACGGGAAATCGGCGTAGCAGCTCGTCCCGCTTCAATGGGTCAGCCAGGTCGACAACGCCATCTGTCGACTTCGCTGCCTTGTTCGCCAGCTTGGCCAGGGTCTTCGTCGGGCCGATGCCGATGCAGTTCGGTATGCCCGTCCAGCTGTGCACCCGTGTGCGCAGCTCCTGCGCGAAGGCCTCCCGGCGGGGCACGCCTGTGAGGTCGATGAAGCTCTCATCGATGCTGTACACCTCCACGCGCGGCGCTGCCTCCCGCAGGATGGAAACTACCCGAGCGCTCATGTCGCCGTAGAGGCCGAAGTTCGCCGATCGCATCTGCAGGCCGTGCCGCCGGACCAGATGCTTCAGCTCGTGGGCCGGCTGCCCCATCTTGATGCCCAAGGCTTTGGCTTCGGCCGAGCGTGCGATCGCGCAGCCGTCGTTGTTGCTCAGTACCACCAGCGGCACGCCGCGCAGCGCCGGCTGGAACACCCGCTCGCAGCTAGCGTAGAAGTTGTTGCCGTCAACGAGCCCGAACATGGCCGCTCCGGCGCTTGATCTGGCGCACGACCCCCACGACGGCGAACACCTCAACCTCAGTGGGCTGCTCGAGCACGATCGGAGGGAAATCGGGGTTGGCCGAATGCAGCTCCATGTGGTTCTCGAACAGCTGCAGCACCTTACAGGTGGGCTGGTTCCCGTCCCAGATGGCAATGACCAGGTCACCGGCCTGCGGAGTGACCGACCGGTCCACCACCAGGATGTCCCCGTCGCTGACGCCGGCGCCACTCATGGACCAGCCATCGGCGCGGTAGAGAAAGGTGGCGGCCGGGTTGCGCACCAGCAGGCGATGCAGGTCGATGGCCTCGTCCATGAAGTCGTCGGCCGGCGATGGGAAGCCCAGTCGGGCGCGCGCTGCAGCCAGCGGCACGAACTGGGCCGGGCCGTCTATCAGGGCAGGGCCCACGAGCAGGGCCAGGGTATGGGGGTAGGGGAGGGACTGCATGGGCGTACTCTGCGAGCGACATGTCTCAGAATTCGAGACGGCCCGCATGTTAGTACAATTACTAATAGGACTCCCAAGCATCGCGCGGTCACCAGTGCTCGCCGCAACCCGTCGATGCAACTGAAACGTCGCTCGGGTTCAACGCAAATCAGGCCCCGAGTAGCACAAAAGCCCCGTCTTTCAACGGGGCTCTTGGAAATTTGAACGATTCAGCTTAAGTCTTGGCAGGAGCCTTCTTGATCGCTCCTGCTACAACTAGGCGACCGTTACGGACCTGAATCTCGTAGGTCTTTACCCGCCCTGTCGAGACGCTAGCCGAAGCCTTATCACGGATTGCACCAGTTCTTTCGTCCGCACGCGCGGACCGAACTTTCTTCTCGCTGAAGGTTTGAGATCCGCTGTTCATTGCAAGACTAGAAATCATGGCTGTATCCCGTGTGGAGGTGCTGGAGCTTGGGTTCGTTCAGGGGCGTAAAGCCTTCACCTCGCTTCAAGACCCCAATGTGCGTTCGGCCACCAACGGTAGGGATCCCGCGGGCGAATCGTTGCATGCCTGATTGGGTATTGACAAGCAATTCCACCAACTCAACTGCGTATTGCGTGGACAGGTTCCCAAAATCAATGTCAGCCTGGTGTGCATCCCAAGGCAACGTAGGTTCAATCTGTTCAGTTACGTCAAAGTTGAGGTCGGAGGGCAGTGTGACCCCGGCTGTCGCAAGGGCTTCTGAGACCTCCCCAAGCACTGCGTCCCGTTGGGCGGAAAGGGCCTCAGCAATTTGGCGGGTTGCGGTATAGACAACGTTAGCGTCAACACCCCTGGTCAGCCGTTCAACGTAATTGGCCATCCCGCCCCAGCAGATGCCGGTGTGTTCACCTGCCCCAAATTCCTCAGCGACGCGCCCTTGTTGAACGTCGATTCGAAACACCTGTAGCCGATCCGGAGTTCCACCATACCCAGCCAATATGAACTGTACGGTTGGCATGAACTGCCGCTGGGCTTCGGGATATCCAGCAAACTGCGCATCCCATTTTTCCCTGAAATATCGGAAAAACGCATCAGCAACTTCTGCAACAGACTCGTAGCTGACAGCCTTGCTCAAGTGCTTGAAGCGTTTGACATGTTCCGCAATTGTCACGCCTTGCAGGATTGCCAATCCTGCGGTAACCGCAGCGACCGACATACCATCTTTATCTTCTGTCTCATAAACGCAGAACATCTTTCGTACACCGCCAAACACGGTGGTTGCGACCTGAGTGACTTTGTCACCTGTGAGAGAAATGGTGAAATTGCCGTTGGCATCAGTGATCAAGTTGCCATCTGCATCGAGGGCAAAATCGTGGTTGAATGGGAAAATCACGCTATCCATCATGCTTGACAGACTGTCGCATCCGAGTACGACGCTATCGTAAGTCGCAAGTGCAATATTGATTGTCAAAGCGCCCTCCATGGGCTCTACCATTTCTACATCGGCAAGATGCAACTTCTGTGCCGCCCCCTGAGCCTGTAGAACGGCTCGGTCAGGATAGTACCTTCACGTTGAAGCCCTCGCTAGGACTGGGGACCTATCTGTCGCCTCCTGTGCGACCCGCTCATGGAAGGATGGATTCATGAGTAAATGGGAGAACTATCAAATGTGGCTGTCAACACGGGCGGAGGCGTGCCTGAACCGTGCTGCGAGTCTAGAAGGAGACACGTCAGGAAATTGGCAGGCCCAGTCGAGACGGCGGGCCGCTGCACGGCGTTTGAGAGTGCATGCCAGCAGCGATCAGCGCGCCGTCAGACGGCTGGCAGGCCTGGATGTGCCGGATGACCTCCCGTTCTAACGGCGCAGGCCGTTTCGCATCGGCAACACCGTTGCACCTGCACCGGTGAGTAGTTCGAACAGTGCCTCGACAGCGGCGCGCTTCTCTGCGGCGTACTCGAAGAAGTTGTAATGCCGCTTCTGGACGCCGCTCAGGCCGTGGGACTGGAGGTGGCCACGGATTTCTTCGGACATTCCCAGCGCGGCCAGGCGCGTCTCTACCGTGCGGCGCAGGTCACCCGGCGTGCACGGCGATGCCAGCTCACCTGCGGCCACCATGTTTGCCACGACCGGGTCCATGATTCCTCGCAGCTCGTCATAGGTGGCGGGCGTCTTCCCGGCTGTGAGCGAGAACAGGTGTGGCCCGTCACCATCGCCGCGCAGGGTGGCGAGATCCATAGCCATCCGTGGGAGCAAGGGCACCAGATGCACGCGGGGGAGCCGGCGCCGGCCTTTGATGTCGAGCAGGCGAACGGACGCGGTACCGGTGTCGGCGTCGTGAGCGTGATCTGACCACTGCAACCGGATCAACTGCGCGATGCGCTGGCCGCCGGTCAGCAGGTGGAAGCGCAGGAGCGCGCCCTGCCGTCCGGTTATGGCCTCGATCCTGCGCCAGTACGCGCGAAGCTCCGCCACCGAAAGCACCCGGTCGCGCGGCTGTCCGCTGTCCAGGGTCGCAAGGTCGCGCGCAGGATTCCTGGACACGTTGAGCGCGCGCAGTGCGTCAGGAGCGGCGGCATCCTGCTTTGCCGCGATCGCCGCCGCATAGGCCGCGCGCAGGTACGAACGGATCTTGCCGCCCTCGCGCAGCTTCTTGCCGCGCACCATGCGGGACAGGATTGGGAGCAGATCATCCAACTCGAGCTCAGAAGCTGGGCGCGCCCACAGGGCCGGCCACGGTTCTTCGATGTGGCGCCTGATGGCTGCGCGGGTGGCTGCGGCGGAGACCTTGCCGGCATCCTCCAAGCTCTGGGCGTAGGCCATCATCAGCGCGCCCAGGGTTGCTCCGGAGCGGCGCGTCGACTCGGCCAAGGCGTCGGCCTTCGCGCGTTCTGCTGCAGCTGCCTCGGCCTCGATCGCGTCGCGCAGATCGCGTTCGCCGGCTTGATACCGGCGGGACAACGCCGCCGCTGACTCGCGTGCCGCGGTCAGTGCCAGACCGGTGCCGATCAGCAGGCGGTCCCGCTGGCCGTTCGCCTTGGTGTATCGGTAGTAGAACCGCAGCTGGCCGCCTGCCAGCTTGCGAACGTCCAGGCAGCCCGCTCCGCGCGGCGCCGGATCGGAGGCCCATTCTCCCGCCGGCAGAGCGGCGAGCCCCTTCGCTGTAAGCATTCCCTTCATTGCGCCCATTGGTGACCGCTCGGTGACCGTTTGTCCGTGGAAAGAGGTGGACGATGATGGGCGCAGGTGGTCGCACAGCCTGAGAAAATCAACCACTTAGCTTAAAACGAGACCGCCATGGAAGGTCATGGAAGCCCTGTAGAGGCCTCATAATCCTTTGGTTGAAGGTTCGAATCCTTCTGGGCCCACCATCGAATCAGGCACTTAGCATCAACCGTACTGCCGATTCGCAGGTGCGGCAGCTTCTTCCATAGTCACGGCGACGCACTTCTTTTGTCGAGAAGGTGATTTGCGAGTTGCTTGCCGCGGCGCAATTGGGTGCCGTCCAGACCAGCTGCGGCATTGTTCAAGAACGAGGCGCCATAGCGACTTGAACCTGTGCGGAAGTATGCTTCCGCGTATGCATAGGCCATGACCGGGTCTTTCGAGGCCAATGTGCCGTTCTTGTAGATGTCGCTCAAACGCACATATGCGTTTGATTCGCCGGCCGCTCCCGCGGACTCGAGGAATCTGACGGTGTTCTGCTTGTAGTCACGGATCAGATCCGGATCCAGCGAGTTATGTTCGTCTTCAAAAATCCTCGAAGCGTATAGCGCGTAATCGAGCTGGGCGCGGATGTTTCCATGCTCGGCGGCATGGGTGATCGCGGTGAACACCTCTTCACGACTCAGCGGCTCAAGCCAAAGATCCTTGCAGAGCTCGTCGGTCGTACTCCTGACGTGGCCCGTGGTGGCGGAGGCCTCGCGATCAATCTGACAACGCAGATTTGTTTCAACCAGTTCGTATGTCGTCGTGGCACTGGCATCGGCAGGATGCTCGTCGCCTGCCTTCGCCGAAGGCCTGGTCGCCTGGTCCATCAGGCCCGGCGTTCCGGATGCTTCCTGATCTGATCGCGCAGCCGGGTCAGAGGCTTTAGATACTTCGTCAGCAGTGTTTGGCAAGGGCGTGGAATTTTGCCGGATAAGCGATAGTCCAGCGGTTCCTGACAACGCGACAACCATGACAGACGCCACTACAACTACCTTGCGTTTCATCGTGTATCCGGTCCCCTGAAAACCCAGCGTCGGCTGAGCGTAGATTCATAAGGCATCTGCTGCTCTCAGCATGCTGCGGCCAGGATCGGATGCCAACAGCCATGAGCCCGTGGGCCGTGCGGCATTGAAGGTTTCACCGGAAACTTCTGCCGCGACGTCCCGCACTGCATATGAAATCGCATGGAATAGGAATATACAAAAATAGAAGCACAGGACATTTCGTTATTGTTAAGTGTGTGTCAACTATCGTTCCGCCCCGGTTTGCGGCGCCAGTAATGGCTTTGCCGATTTCGCGATGTGGTTTTTCGCATCGCTTCCTGTGCGCGTGGCGATAGTGAAGCGCAGTTTTCCATCGGCCTTGTGTCGATGGCTTTCAGAGAGGTTGATTCATGAAGTTTCTCATTATCCCGGCAGCCCTTGCCGTGACATTGCTTGTGTCCGGTTGCACAACCAGCAGCTGGATCCAGGCGGCCGGTGGCGTGATGCAGGCAAAGGATGACTATGACAAGCAGGCGCGCAACCGGCGCCTCCGCGATGCCAACGCGGCGGCAGCACGTGCGCGCCGGCAGTGAGCGCCGCCCCCATGACCCAGGCGATCCTGCTGGCGTGTGGTGTCTGCGCGAGTCTGTCCGCATGCATGCCCAGCGTTCTTCAATATGACCGCGGCAATCCGGTCGTGATGAGTTCGCTGCAGCAGGGGGCGAGCCGCGAGTCGGTCCTGAGCGCCGCGGGACGGCCGCAGGACGCAATGGTGCTCCCCGGCATCAACGGCGTCTGTTACAACTATCTCCTGCGCAACCGCGGCAACAGCTCGCCCTACTATGTGGCCTTCAACGCGCAGGGGCGCGTGGTCAACGCAGGCTATATCGCCTGCGAGAAGGCTCTCGCTGCCGGGTACCTGGATTCCAGTGAGCCGATCAAGCCGCGCTACTGATTGAACGACAACGCGATGCGCACGCGCGTCATCGCAACAGCGATGGCGCCTGGTCGATCCGCCACGCACCATTCAACGCAAGCACCACCGCGAACGTTCCGCACAGCAACACGTCGGCCTCGTTGTTGTCGCGCAGGGAGCGATCCGCCCCCGGCAGCATGAGTACCTCCACCTCGCCGATGAAGTCATGTCGCTCGTGATGTCGGGCGCGCACCATCACGCGATACGGCCCGCACAGTGTGCGCACCACCGGACGGCTGCCTGCGGCCCGTGCCGCCTTGATCAGGTCGATCACGTTGCCGCGCGGCATGCGCCAGACGATCCGCTCGGGTTGGCCGAACCACTCCAGCGCTTTCACCTCGCGGGTGTGCAGTGCGCGCGTGGGTGGCATGCGACCTAATGCCAGTGCTGCGCGGCGGCTGCGCAACGCACTCCACAGCATGCTGCCCACGATGAACAGCGCGGCCGCCATCAGGTACACGAACACCAGCCCGAACCACGGTGAGCTGTTGGGGATACCGAACAGCATGGCAAAGAAGATGAGCAGCATCACCCCCGTGATCCACTCGACCGTGTTGTTTCTTGTCGCCATGCCGGATCCCTTGAGTCACCCCGCAACACCCGGGGAGCCGGCCATTCTGACCCGGCAGGGGGCGCTCGTCAGCGGTTGGGTGACTTCTTTCGCAGGCTGAGGACGACGATGGCGATCACCGCTGCGATGGCGACCGGGATGAGCATCAAGCCGCCGATGATGATCCAGTGGTAGATACTGAAACTGCCCATGCGTAAGACCTTCCGTTGGTTGCTTCAATCCTACTATCTTTGTCCGTAGGCGGCATCGGGAACTGGGTGCTGGAGCCCATAAGCCGGAAAGGACGCTCGCACAACGCCTTTGGACCCCTATGCCATCCGGCACGTGGCCGGCGCCGCATCTGCCTGCTAGAAAGGCTGTCACGGACTTCCCCGGGGGTGATGCATGAAGCAACGCGTGTTGTCGGCCTGCGTGATGGCCCTGATCCCGTTCTGCGCCCAGGCGCAGATCGACCTGGCAAACCTGGACAAGGACATGGTCGGCCCACGCACCGACGTCCTCGTGCTGGGCAGCGTCCACCTCAGCGAGCACGAGGCCTTCGATCCCAAAGCACTGGATCCGCTGCTGGACAGGCTCGCAGCCTTCAAGCCCGGCTACATCACCATCGAAGCCATCAGCGGCGAGCAGTGTGACCTGGCCAAGCGCCATGCTGCGGTCTACGGCGATGACTACTGCGCCAGCACGGAGACCGCGAAGACCGCTACGGGGCTGGATGTGCCTGCCGCGATCGTGCAGGTCAACAAGACGTTCGCAACCTGGCCGGCGTCGCCCACGCCTGCGCAGCGTCGCCAACTGGCCGCCCTGTTCCTTGCCGCTGGCGAACGGGCGTCTGCCTACGTGCAGTGGCTGCAGCTGCCCGTGGCCGAGCGACGCGCGGGCGACGGCCTGGACGGCAGCCTCGTCGAGCTGCTCAAGCAGATTCAAACGCGCAAGAACGAGAGCTACCAGATCGCTGCGGTCCTGGCCGCGCGGCTCGGTCTGCAGCGCGTGTACGCCGTCGACGACCATACCGGTGACAATCACCAGATCGCCGACCGCAAGGCGTTCAGCGCGGCGCTCCAGCAGGCGTGGAGTGGGTATGGCCCCACGTTCGATGCCATGACGGAACGCGAAGCGGCCTTCATCGCGTCCAACGATCTGCTCTCGCTGTATCGCAGCGTCAATGAGCCCGCGGCGCTGCAGGTGCTCGCCGAGTCCAACGTGCGCTCGACGCTGGCCGCCGTGTCACCGCAGCACTACCCCCAGATCTGGGTGCAGGGCTGGGAGATCCGCAATCTGCGCATGGTCGCCAACATTCTCGAGGTCGTGCGTGACCACCCCGGTTCCCGGGTCCTCTCCATCGTCGGCGCGTCTCACAAGCCGTGGTTCGATGGCTGGCTGGGGCAGGTCTCGGGGGTGGATATCGTGGATGCACAGGACGTTCTCAAGGAGTAGGAGGGCACCGCCCGCGGCCCCCTCCACGCTGCCTCAGAACCGATAGCCGATTTGCGCACCGACGATGCGCGGCCGGTCGATGGGACCGTAGTAGTTGCCGTCACGGCCGAACGCCAGATTGTCGAAGATCAACCCGTTGATGCGCCGCTTGTTGGTCAGGTTGTCGACGTACACGCGCGTGCTCCACGGCCCGGCTTCATAGCCGAGCTGTACGCCGAGGATGGCCACCGCCGGTTGGTAGGCGCGATTGCGTTCGTCCAGCGCCATGCGGCCATTGAACGAGGATTCCACGCGCGCGAACAGCCCGGAGCGGTGCTGGTAGCGTGCGGCAAGATACGCCGTGTACTGCGGAGTGAGTTTGACGTCGTTGCAGGCCAGGCTTTCATTGGCGCCGACGAACAGCTTGCGGTACTCGGCGTCCACGTAGCCCGCGTTGGCGGTCAGCGTCAGGCCTGGCAGCACCTCCAGCGCGCCTTCCAGCTCCACACCGCGCGAGCGGATGGACGCATCCGAGCCTACGTAGTCGGAGGAGATCGGCCGGCCGTTGGCATCGGTGGCCAGCTGGATTTCCTGCCAGTTGTCCGAGGTGATGTGGAACACCGCGCCACCGATATGCCCGCGCCCGCCGAGCACGTTCATCTTGAAGCCGAGCTCGTGGCTCCACATCATTTCCGATTCGTAGCGCAGCACTTTGTCGTTGACGACGTCGCTCTGCGCGGCCGCCAGATTGAAGCCGCCCGGAATGTAGCCCTTGGCGGATGCGGCGTAGAACGAGAGCGTGTCGCTGGCGTCGTAGCGCAGTGACACGCGTGGCAGCGTGGCAGTGAAGGTGTGTGCGAGCTCGGCATCGCGATAGAACACCAGGCCGCCCGGGCCCAGATCGAGCGTGCCTTCGCGCTGGCGGGTGGAGCGCTTGGCCTGCTCATGGCGCAGGCCAACGCTGGCGGTCAGTTTCGGCAGCGAGGGTGGGGTGTAGCTGGCCGTGCCGAACACGCTGTAGTCCTGGCCATCCGAGCCCTGCAGCGGAGCGAGGTCATAGCTGCCCAGGCCGCGCAACGGCGGGCCGACCAGCGTGCCCAGGATGGAGTCCTTGTGGTGCCGGTAGGTGGAGATGCCGGCGATGTAGGTCAGGGCCTGATCGCTGGGGGAGCTGAAGCGCAGCTCGCCGTTCCAGCTGTGCTGTTTGTCGTAGATGCGGCCGGCCAGCGCGGGTGTGGCGGTCATGTCGAAGTCGTAGCCGGCGGAGGTGTCCTCCTCTTGGCGGTAGGACAGGGCCGCATCCAGAGTGCCGCCGGACAATTGCCATTGCGCGCTGGTGCCGGCGACGGTTTCATTCCTGGTGGTGCGCTTGGGCGCATCGTTGATGTAGGTGAAGTCACCGGTACCACGGCGGCCGTTGTAGAGATCGCCATAGGTGCGGTTATACAGACCGACATCCAGCGGCAGATATTCGTACTCGAACATCCCGGGTGCACGCGTGCCCAGGTGATAGGCGATCGCATTGATGGCCAGCGTATCGGTCGGTTCCCAGCGCAGTTTGCCCTGCAGATAGGTCTCCTTGACCTTGCCTTTTACGCCATTGAACGGCGTGAGGTTCTTGAGGTGGCTGTCTTCGTCCGAGGCCATGAACGCCACCGAGCCGAACAACCGGTCGCTCTTGCCCAGCGCGCCGCCGAGGAAACCATCCACGCTGCTGCCGTGGCCGTTGCCGAACGAGGTGACGCCGACATTGACCTCGCCCTCGGTGGTGGCCGACGGTGCGCGCGTGCGCACCAGCACCAGGCCGGATTCGCTGTTGGCACCGTACAGCGTGCCC
>DMZT01000383.1:0-713 GCA_003484865.1 Stenotrophomonas sp. | reverse complement strand
GCACCGTACAGCGTGCCCTGTGGCCCGCGCAGGATCTCCACCGACTCCACATGGTTCAACACCGCGTTGCTCAACTCGCGGAACGGAATGCCATCGATATAGACCGAGGCCCGGTTGACCAGAAACGGGTTGGACTCGATGCCGCGGATGGAGATGAACATGTCGCTGAGCTGACCCATCACGTTGAACTTCACGTTGGGGGCCAGCTTGTCCAGGTCGCGGAACTCGGTGACGTGCGCTTCTTTGAGGGCTTCGCGGTTGAGCACGGTGACCGACATGTCGCTCTTGAGGTACGGGGTAGCGCGTTTGCTGCCGGTTACTACGATGCCGTCCAGTTCGGTGGCCTTGGTAGCCGGGTTGGTCTGGGCATGGGCGGGTGCGCTGGGCAGCAACTGAAGCGCGGCGAGCACGGCGCCGGCAAGTACAGCGTGTTTCACGAGGAGCCTCTGGGGTGGTGGCGCGCACCACGGTGATGGGGAGGAGTCGTGAATGTTATTGTGTAACAATGAGGTGCTGCCGCTCCATTCCCGGCAGGGCGGATCCAGAACTGGACACCTGATGACCTGCGCCACTGCCACGCCAGCGACAGCGGTGGCCGCCCGTGTGGCGGCCGAAGCCGGCCGTCCGCTGGACGCCTGCGTCGGCAGCGCCGACGGCTCGGTGCTGATGCTTCGCCACACGTTCGCCGCGGCGCAGGGCACGATGGGTAGGGC
>DMZT01000384.1 GCA_003484865.1 Stenotrophomonas sp. | reverse complement strand
TGCGCGGGCGCGGCCAGCTGCGCCAGCCAACGCGTCACCCGCTCGCCGGCCTCGTTGCCATCGGCGTGTACGGCCAGCAGGAACTCATCGCCGCCCCAGCGCCCGATCCAGTCCGGGCCGCGCAGCCACTGTCGCGCGGTCTCCACCAGCCGCACCAGCACCTGGTCGCCGGCCAGATGGCCGTGGGCGTCGTTGATTGGCTTGAGGTTGTCCAGATCGACCACGAACAGGGTCAGCGGACGGGCCTTCTCGCTGGCCCAGGCGGCGGAATCGGCCAGCGCCTGCTCGCAGCCGCGCCGGTTCAGGGCCTGGGTGAGCGGATCGAGCAGCACACTGCGACGCAGATCACGCAGGCCGGCGTCCACGCCATGCAGGTTGCGGTTGATGCTGCGCAGCAGCCGGCCGATCTCATCGTGGCCCAGATCGGGCAGATGCGGCAGGCGCTGCTCGTCGTAGTAGGCCTCCAGCGCATCGGCGGCCTGGCGCAGCGGCGCCATCAGGCGGTACAGCGCCATCATCGCGATCGCCGTGCCGAGCAGCGTGGCCAGCAGGACCACGCCGACCACGGTCCACATCACGCCGCGCGCGTAATGGCCGGTGGCGGCCATCCACACCAGCAGGACCAGCAGCGGCACGTGCAGGCCAAGGAAGACCACCGCCATCAGCTTGGCGGTGAACGAGCGGGGAAACACACGGGCAAGCCCGCGGTACAGACGCATGGCAGGCCCTCTTCGACAGCCTGCCTGCAGTGTGGCCGAGCTCCCTCAGCGGGAACCGGACCTCTGTCTCAAAGTTTGTAGCCGGAGTGAATCGAAACGATGCCGCCGGTCAGGTTCTTGTAATGGCAGCGCTCGAAACCGGCCTCGGCCATCATGGTTTTGAGCTGCTCCTGCGGCGGATGCTTGCGGATGCTCTCGGCCAGGTACTGGTAGCTGTCGCCATCACGCGCGAACAGCTGGCCCAGCTTGGGCAGGATCTTGAACGAGTGGAAATCGTAGATCGGCTTGAACCAGTCGGCGGTGACTTCCGAGAACTCCAGCACGCGCGCCTGGCCGCCCACCTTGAGCACGCGATGCATCTCGCGCAGGCCGGCTTCCTTGTCGGTGACGTTGCGCAGCCCGAAGGCGATCGTGACCAGATCGAAGCTCGCATCCGGGAACGGCAGCGCCTCGGCGTTGCACTGCACGTAGTTCAGGCCTGCGACCAGGCCGCGGTTGGTCAGCCGGTCACGGCCGACGGAGAGCATGCCGGCGTTGATATCGCCCAGCACCACCTCACCCTCGTCACCCACCCGCTCCTTGATCAGCGCGGCGATATCGCCGGTGCCGCCGGCCAGATCCAGCACGCGGTCGCCCGGCTTCACCTGCGCGGTGGCCACGTAGTAGCGCTTCCACGCCCGGTGGATGCCCAGGCTCATCAGATCGTTCATCAGGTCGTAGCTGCGCGCGACCGAGGTGAACACTTCGCCCACCAGCTTCTGCTTGTCCTTCGCAGCGACATCGCGGAAGCCGAAATGGGTGGTGCCAGTCTTGTAGGGGGATTCGCTCATGGGGACGATTATCGCACCGCCGGCGCCGTTGCGGCAGGCCGCCCACTATCATGGGGGCCTTCACGTTCCTGGATTGCGCATGATCACCACCCCCGACTACGCCGCCCTGCTCGAAACCGCCATCGCCGAAGCCCGCCAGGGCCTGGCCGAAGGCGGCATCCCGATCGGCGCCGCGCTGTACCACAACGACGGCCGCCTGCTCGGCTGCGGCCACAACCGCCGCGTCCAGGAAGGCGACCCCTCGGTGCACGGCGAAACCGATGCCTTCCGCAAGGCCGGCCGCCAGCGCCGCTACCAGGACACCATCATGGTCACCACCCTGGCCCCGTGCTGGTACTGCAGCGGGCTGGTGCGCCAGTTCAACATCGGCACCGTGGTGGTGGGCGAGTCGGTCACCTTCCAGGGCGGCATCGAGTGGCTGCGCGAGAATGGGGTCAAGGTGATCGAAATGCAGAGCCAGGCATGCATCGACCTGCTTGGCGGCTTCATCAGCGCCCATCCCGAGGTCTGGAACGAAGACATCGGCGAATAAGAAACACCACCGTTCCGCGCGGATGCGCGCGGAACCTGCCCGCGTGATGCCAATACGCAGCGCGCGGGTGCTGCAACGTTCTGAATGCTTCAGTGAGCAAGGCGGCACGCAAGGCCCTGTGCCATGGGTGTATGCACGTGACACCCTCACGCGCCGCACACCGCCGTGGGACATCGCGAACACGCCGCACTAACAACCGCGCTGCATGAACGTCTTAAGGTGGTTGCACAGGGGGCACCATCGTCGAGGAGACGTCATGCATGCCCAAACCCGCCGCACCTCCTCCGTCGAACCTGCGTTGATGGACGCGTGGGAAAGACTGCAGGTGCACTACGCACGCCACCAAAACGCCGCGCCTTTCTGGGATGCCTACCAGGCCATCCAGGAAGAGTTGACGCGGTCCCATCCTCATCATCGCGTCGCCGTCTGCAACCGGCTGGCGACGCTGGCCGAACGCCTGGGCGTGGTCCACCACGCGCATCTGCTGGGCGAACAACGGGGCGAACGCCGCCACACCGGCTCCACATCGCCATGACATCACATGCACCGCGCCCTACGCCATCATCCAGATTCCCTTCTTCCCATATTGAAGTGACCATGTCCTCCGCCCAGATCTCCATCCCTGCCGTCATCGATGTCGACGCCGAAGTCAGCTACTGGCGCCAGCGTCACGCCGACGGCAACCTCGGGACGGGCTCATTCGGCCATTACGTGCCGTGGATCAAATTCGCCTGCGATTCGCTGATCACGCAACCGCGTGCCAGTGATGAGGAGCGCGATGAAATGTTCCAGACTCATTACGCGCTGCAGATCATGCCGCGCCTGTCCGAAGACCAGGCCCGTCAGTTCGTTGACCAGTGCTGGGAACACGTTTACCTCGCCGGTCGCCAGGACCAGGCATCGCGCCCGCGGCTGCATGCCCGCGTCTGACCTGCGCCGGCTGCACAGCGCCTGCACGGCGCCCCACCAATGATGCAGGCACCTCGGCTCCCACCTGTCGTGCCTCATGAAACTGCGCAGTCTCTTCAATCTTGTCGCCAAGAAGGCGTCCTATGCGGCAGGAACGCCGTGGACCTTCCTGGCGGCGGTGACGATCGTGGTCATCTGGGCCTTGAGCGGCCCGATCTTCCGGTTCAACGACACCTGGCAGCTGGTGATCAACACCGGCACCACCATCATCACCTTCCTGATGGTGTTCCTGATCCAGCACAGCCAGAACGCGGATACCGCTGCGATCCAGATCAAGCTCGATGAGCTGATCCGCGCGACGAAAGCGGCCAACAACGAACTGCTCGATCTCGAAGAGCTGGACGAAGAGCGCCTGGAAGAAATCCGCCGCGAATACGAACGGATGGCCCGCGAAGCAGGCAGCGCATTGGATCGCGCGCGCCGCTGCCACGGCGATGGCCGGGCAGACGATCCCTGAGCGGCGCAGGTGCGGCAACGTGGCCGCACCCGCGTGGATCATTCACCCGCGCTCGTGCCAACCGCCGCCGAGCACCTTGTACAACGCGACCTGATTGGATTGCCGGGCCAGCTGCGTGCTGACCAGCGACTGCCGTGCGGTGTACGCCGTACGGCGTGCATCCAGCAGGGTCAGGAAGCTGTCCAGGCCGGCGTCATAGCGTGCCTGCGACAACCGCTGCGCCTGCTCCGCCGCCGCCACCAGCGCCTGCTGCGACGACAACTGCGCATCCAGACTCTCGTTGAGCGCCAGTGCATCGGCCGCCTCGCGGAAACCGACCTGGATCGCCTTCTCATACTGCGCCAGCGCGATATCGCGATCCGCCGTGGCCATGCCCAGATTGGCGCGCAGCTTGCCGCCCTGGAAGATGGGCAGGTTGAGCTTGGGAATGAAGCTCCACACGCGCGTGCCGCCGTCGAACAGCCCCGACAGCTCCGACGAGGCCGACCCGATGTTGCCGGTCAGGCTGATCGACGGGAAGAACGCCGCGCGCGCCGCACCGATGTTGGCGTTGGCCGAGAGCAACACGTGCTCGGCCGCCATCACGTCCGGCCGCTGCAGAAGCACATCGCCCGGCATCCCGGCCGGCAGCGGCCGCACGCTGGCGACCTCGGTCACCTCCGCCTGCGGCAGCAGCGAGGCATCGATCGGCCCACCGGCCAGCAGCACCAGCGCGTTGCGATCCTGCGCGACCTGCCCGGCAAAGCGCGCCACATCGGTGCGCGCGGTTTCCACCAGGGTACGGGTCTGGCTCAGTTCCAGCGCCGAGGCGCCACCGAGCTGACGGCGGGCCTCGGTCAGGCGCAGCGAATCCTCATAGGTGGCCAACGTCGCCTGCGCGATCCGCAGCTGCTCGCTGTCCGCGCCCAGGGTCAGCCACGCATTGGCCACCTCGGCCACCAGCGACAGCTGCGCACTGCGGCGGTTGGCCGCTTCGGCGAAGTACTGCTGCAGCGCCGCCTGGCTGAGGTTGCGCACGCGGCCGAACAGATCCAGTTCGAACTCGACCACGCCGAGGTTGGCACTGAACTGCTCGGTCACCGGGGCATCGCCGCCACTGCGGGTCATCTGCCCCTGCACACCGACCGCCGGCACGCGGTCAGCGCGCTGGATGCGGTACTGCGCCCGGGCACGCTCGACATTGAGCACGGCCACGCGCAGGTCGCGGTTGTTCTCCAGGGCGTGGGTGATCACCGTCTGCAGGCGCGGATCGACGAAGAAATCGCGCCAGCCGATGTCGGCCACCTCCATCGGTGCGGTGGTCACCGCCCCTGCGGTGGCCGTGCCCGGCCACTGCGCGGGAATCGCCGGGGCGACTTCGGTGCTGCGCGGCTCCAGCGTCGAGCAGCCGGACAGCACCAGGCTCACGGCCAGCGCCAGGCTGGCCATCAAGGGCTTACGCATCGGAACCTCCGGCGTTCTTGCCGTACTTCTTGCGATTGAACACGCGCTGCACCACCACGAAGAACAGCGGGATGAAGAACACACCCAGCACCGTGCCGACCAGCATGCCGCCGAGCACGCCGGTACCGATGGCCTGCTGTGCACCGGAACCGGCACCAGAGGCGATCGCCAGCGGCAGCACGCCCAGGCCGAAGGCCAGCGAGGTCATGATGATCGGGCGCAGACGGTCACGCACGGCGTGCATCGTCGCCTCGATCAGGCCGGCGCCCTTCTCCAGGTTTTCCTTGGCGAACTCCACGATCAGGATCGCGTTCTTACTGGTCAGACCCACCGTGGTCAGCATCGCCACCTGGAAGTAGATATCGCGCTCCATGCCACGCATGGTGTTGGCCAGCACCGCGCCGAGGATGCCCAGCGGGGCCACCAGCAGCACCGAGGTCGGCACGCTCCAGCTTTCATACAGCGCGGCCAGGCACAGGAACACGATCAGCAGCGACAGCGTGTACAGCAGCGGCGTCTGCGAACCGGCCTGGCGCTCCTGGTAGGACAGCGCGGTCCACTCGATGTCAAAACCGGCCGGCAACTGCTTGGCGAGCTTCTCCACTTCGTTCATCGCATCGCCCGAGGCCACGCCCGGGGCCGGCTCACCCTGGATTTCCATGGCGGACACACCGTTGTAGCGCTCCAGGCGCGGCGAACCGTAGTCCCAGCGCTGGCTGGCGAAGGCCGAGAACGGCACCATCTCACCGGCGGTGTTCTTGACCGACCACAGGTTGAAGTCTTCCGGGTTCATGCGGAACGGCGCATCGGACTGCACGTACACGCGCTTGACCCGGCCACGGTCGATGAAGTCATCGATGTAGCTGCTGCCCCAGGCCGCAGCGAGCGTGGTGTTGACCGCCTCCAGCGACAGGCCCAGCGCACTGGCCTTGCCGACGTCGATGTCGATGCGCAGCTGCGGGGTGTCTTCCTGGCCGTTGGGGCGCACGTTGGCCAGCAGCTTGCTCTGCCCGGCCATGCCGAGCAGCTGGTTGCGTGCGTCCAGCAGCGCCTGGTGACCAGCACCGCTGGTGTCCTTCAGGAAGAAGGTGTAACCCGAGCCGATACCCAGTTCCGGCATCGCCGGCGGCGGGAAGGCGAAGATGAAGGCATCCTTGATCCCGCCCAGCGCCGCCATCGCGCGACCGGTCACCGGCATCGCACCCTGATCGGCATCACGGTCCTTCCAGTCCTTGAGCTTGACGAAGGCCATGCCCGCGTTCTGGCCCATGCCGGCGAAGCTGAAGCCCTGCACCGAGAAGATCGACTCGATCGCGTCGGCCTCGTTCTCCATGAAGTGCTTTTCAAGCTTGTCGATCGATTCCAGGGTGCGTTCCTGGGTGGCGCCGACCGGGGTCTGCACCAGCGCCATCAGGATGCCCTGGTCTTCATTGGGCAGGAACGAACTGGGCAGGCGCATGAACAGCAGGCCCATCACCAGCGCGAGCGCAGCGAACACGCCCATGAAGCGCCACGGACGGCCAAGAATGCCGCGCACGCCACGCTGATAGCCATTGCTGGAACGGTCGAAACCCCGGTTGAACGCGTTGAAGAAACGCCCCGACCAGCCCTTGTGGGCCACGTGGTGCTCGCCCTTCTTGAGCGGCTTGAGCATGGTGGCGCACAGCGCCGGGGTCAGCACGATCGCGACCAGCACCGACAGGGCCATCGCCGAGACGATCGTGGCCGAGAACTGGCGGTAGATGACGCCGGTGGCCCCGCTCATGAAGGCCATCGGCACGAACACCGCCGACAGCACCAGGCCGATGCCGACCAGCGCGCCGGTGATCTGGCTCATCGATTTGCGCGTGGCTTCCAGCGGCGAGAGTCCTTCCTCGGACATGATCCGCTCGACGTTCTCCACCACCACGATCGCGTCATCGACCAACAGGCCGATCGCCAGCACCATCGCGAACATGGTCAGCATGTTCACCGAGAAGCCCAGCGCGGCGAGGATGCCGAACGTGCCCAGCAGCACCACCGGCACCGCGATCGTGGGGATCAGGGTCGCGCGGAAGTTCTGCAGGAACAGGTACATCACCAGGAACACCAGCACGATGGCTTCGATCAGGGTCTTGATGACGCCCTTGATCGAGACCTGCACGAACGGCGTGGTGTCATACGGCACCACCGCCTTCAGGCCGGCCGGGAAGTTCGGCTCCATCTCATCCAGCGCCGCACGCACGCCATTGGCGGTGTCCAGCGCATTGGCGCCGGTCGCCAGCGTGATCGCGATACCCGACGACGGCTTGCCGTTGTAACGGGTCACGAAGTCGTACGACTCCGCACCCAGCTCGACGCGGGCAACATCGGACAGGCGCAGTTCGGCACCGTCCTGCGCGCTGCGCACGATGATGTTGCGGAACTGCTCCGGGGTCTGCAGGCGGTCCTGTGCGTTGATGGTCGCGTTGAGCTGCTGGCCTTTGATCGACGGCGCGCCGCCGAGCTGGCCGATGGCGACCTGCGCGTTCTGCGCGGTGATCGCGGCGATCACTTCGGCAGTGGACAACTTGTAGGTGTGCAGCTTGTTGGGGTCCAGCCAGATGCGCATGGCGTACTTGCCACCAAACACCTGGATATTGCCCACGCCTGGCACGCGGCTCAGCGGATCGACGATGTTGGAGCCGACGTAATCGGAGATGTCGTTGGCATCCATGCTGCCGTCTTCAGAGACGAAGCCGAGCACCTGCAGGAAGCCACTGCTCGACTTCGCGACGTTGATGCCCTGGCGCTGCACTTCCTGCGGCAGCAGCGGCATGGCCAGCTGCAGCTTGTTCTGCACCTGCACCTGCGCGATATCCGGGTTGGTCCCGCTCTCGAAGGTGAGGGTGATGGTCGCCTGGCCGTTGGCCGAGCTGTTGGACGAGAAGTAGATCAGGCCATCCAGGCCTTTCATGTTCTGCTCGATGATCTGCGTCACCGAGTCCTCGACCACCTTGGCCGATGCACCCGGGTAGCTGGCGCTGATCTCGACGGCCGGCGGTGCCACTTCCGGATACATCGACACCGGCAGCTTGAGCACCGCCAGGCCACCGGCGAGCATGATGATGATCGCAATCACCCACGCGAAGATGGGGCGATCAATGAAGAAACGTGCCATGGAATTCTCCGGTTACTGCTGGGCGGCGGGAGCCGCCGGCGCGGCGGCCGGCTTGGCCGGGGCCGCGCCCATTTCGGTGGCCTGCACGGGCATGCCCGGCTGGATCTTCTGCAGGCCTTCGACGATGACCTTGTCACCCGCCTTCAACCCGTCTTCGACCAGCCACTTGTC
>DMZT01000385.1 GCA_003484865.1 Stenotrophomonas sp. | reverse complement strand
GCTGCTGGTCGATACGCGCGGCGATCAGGATGGCGCGCTGGCGCTCGGGCAGCTCGCGCAGGGCATCGGCCAGCGCCGCGAGCTCGGAACGCCCGTGCGCCACATCGGACGGGTCCAGGTAATCCGGGGCTTCATCCATCAGCGCCTCCACCTCGGCACCGGTCAGCACCCGGCCGTGGGCGATGCGCTGGTCGGTAGCGGCATTGACCGCCATGCGGAACAGGTAGGCCACCGGGTTGCGCTGCGGCTGCGTACTGCCCATGCGCTCCACCCGCAGCCAGGTCTCCTGCAGCGCGTCCATGGCCAGGTCATCCGAGCCCAGCCGGCGCCGCAGGCGTTTGCGGAAGGCTTCGTAGTGATCCAGGAACAGGGTGCGCAGACCGGTCATCAGCGGGCCCGGCACGGCGGCGTCGCGCCCGGTGTTTCAGGCAGCAACAGCAGCGTGATGGGTTGTGGCAGGCCAACCGGAAGGCCCGGTAACGGCAGGTCGCGCAGGCGACTGACGATCGCCGTGTCGCGTGCCAGGTCACCGGTGGATTCCAGCAGCTCCGGTGCGCGGATGCGTTGATCCCGTTCGGTCAGCCAGAAGCGCACGCTCGCCCGGTAGTCACCCGGCCGCGTCAATGCCGTGCCGCACAGCGCCTGCTCCAGCGAGTGCTGGATCACCCGGGCACCGCGCTGGCGGGTCCGCTCGGGCAGGGGCGGTGAACGCATGGGTGTGGCATCGGGCAGCAGCTCGTCGGCGGCCACGGATCCCACCGGCACCAGGGTGAACGCACCGTTCTCCACGAAATGCGGAACGAGTCCGGTACCGCTCAGCATCCGCTGCAACGCGTCGCGCCGGGCGTACCGCCCCGACAGCGCGGTCGAACGCAGGCCACCCAACAAGCGGGCATCGATCAGTACCGCCACCCCGGTGATCTCCCCATACAACTGCAAGGCCTCCGGCAGCGGCTGCGCCGGAACATCGAACGTGTACTGCGTGTGCGCGGCATCGATGGCGTCCTGGGCCAGCGCCATCGCCGGCGGCCAGGTCATCGCGAGCAGGAGAAACAGCCAGCCACACGGGCGCAGAGAGTTCCTGCGCCGGCCGCCGATGCGTTTGCCTGCCCGCCCCTGTTGGTCATGCGCCCCGGTGTCATCAAACTGCATGCAAGACGCGCCAGCATCACAACGCCAAGCCGGTCACGTTAGGTCGGTTTCATTGCAGAGCGGTGACAGCCATGCCGGACCTTCGATCACTTACCGCAGCGGGCCTGTGCATCGCCCTGCTGGCCGTGCCCTGGGTCGCCCGCGCGCAGGCAGACCCAGCGCCGGCCTGCATCGAGGTGGAGGTCAACGGCGAGCGCATCCGTGATTACGATTGCTTCAGCCGGCTGCTCGCGCCTGCGCCGGCCTCGGCGGCACCCGTACAGGCACCCGGCTCGCTGTTGATCGTCCGCCAGCCGCCATCGGCGCTGGGGCTGGCCCATCGCGCGGCCACTCAGCAACGCATGGGCAACACCTTCGGCATATCCACCCAACCACAGCGTCCGCCCCCGCCGCCACCAGCGGTCAGGCCCGGACGATGACGCTCAGGGGATGGGCGTGTCGCCGGCCGCAGTGGGGATGAGTGAGAGCCCCAGATTCAACGGCTGGCGCATGTCCGGCGGTGGTGCGACGGGCAACGGCGCAGCACTGAGCAGCGCACGCAGCTCGGCATCTGCCGCGGCATCGCCCAGTGACGCGAAGCGGCTATCGATGATGTTGCCGGTGGCATCGATCCACAACGACACGGTCAACGCGGCACCCGGATCCTTGCGCTCGGCAAGACGGGCCTGCAACCGCTCCACGCGCGGATCGCCGGTGTTGCTCAGGCGCTGCGAGAGCGCCTCACCCGACTGCGCGGCATAGGCCATCCAGTGCGCAGGCGCGGCATCGGCGGCCGTCGCGGCGCCAGCAACGACCAGCCCACCCAACACGCTCCAGCGGCGGGCCCGCTGCCACCATCGGTGCAGCCGCTCTTTCCACCCATACGTATGTTCCGCCACTGCCGTCATGCTGCCCGTCCCCGAAATGGAACCGGGCCGCGCAGGGCGGCCCGGTGGGCGATTACTGTGCGACCCGTCCGTGACAGGACGATGGCGGGCGATGCCGCTCAGTACGATCCGTCGAAGGCGAAGATCGGCTTGCGCTGCTTCCACAACCCGGCGGTGAAGTCAGGGAACTCCAGCGTCTGGAAGCTGTTGGCGATGGACTGCTCGGACAACGGCGTAATCGCGCTCCAGGTGATCGCGTCGTAGATGTCGATCGGCATCGGTGCCTTGGCCTTGAGGGCCTCCACAAAGGCATGGATGACGAACCAGTCCATGCCACCGTGGCCGGCGCTGGCAGCGGTATCGGCATGCTGCTTCCACAGCGGGTGCTCATACTGGTCCTGATAGGCCTGGAACGGTTCCCACTTGTGCGGCGGGCTGCGGCCTTCGATGTGGATGGACTGGTTCACATCCATCCACAGGCCCTTGGTGCCCTGCACGCGGAAGCCCATCGAGTACGGGCGCGGCAGCGAGGTGTCGTGCTGCAGCAGGATGGTCTCGCCGTTTTCGCAGGCCAGGGTGGTGGTGACGATGTCGCCGAGCTTGAAGGCTACCTTGGTGCTCGGGTGGGTGGTGCCACCGCTCTTGGCCACGGTGTATTCGTGCAGGCCACGCGCCTTGCTGGCAAACGCGTTGATGTGGGTGAAACGGTTGCCACGGTTGATGCCGGTGTACATCGCGCACGGGCCGATGCCGTGGCTGGGGTACAGCTCACCGTTGCGCTTCACCGAATGCTCGGTGCGCCAGCGTGCTTCGGACCAGCCCTTGGCACCGAACTCCACGCCGCTGTCATACGGCTGGCTGGGGTCGCCGGAATTGAACTTCACCCCGCGCAGGTCGTGCTGGTAGCCGCCCTGCAGGTGCACCAGTTCCCCGAACAGTCCCTGGCGCACCATCTGCAGCGCGGCCATCACATCGCGGCGATAGCAGACGTTCTCCAGCAACATGTACGGCGTGCCGGTGGACAGCTGGGTCTTGAGCACGTCCCAGTGGTCCTGCAGGGTGATGCCGGCGACCACTTCGCAGCCCACCGCGACCTTGGCCTGCATGGCCGCGATCGCCATCGGCGCGTGGTATTCCCAGGGCGTGGCGATGACCACGCCATCCAGGCCGCGCTGCTCGATCAGCCGCTTCCAGGCGTTGACGTCGCCGTCCTGACCATACGCCTTGGGCGCCGGCTTGCCGGCCTTGGCGACCATGTCCATGCCGCGCTTGAGCATGATCGGCTCGATGTCGCACAGCGCGACCACCTCCACGTCATCGCGGCGGACCAGTTCCTTCAGCAATACCTGGCCGCGCATGCCGGTGCCGATCAGGCCCAGCCGTACCTTGCGACCGCGCGCCCAGGCGGGCGTGTTCGGCAGCAGGCTGGTGGCGGCGACGGCCGCGCTGGCGGCGATGAATTCTCTGCGTTTCATGGACAGTACCTCGTGTGAAGATCGCGCCGGCCAGGACCGGCGCGAGGGGAGCATCAGAACTTGTAGCCGACGGTCAGACTGTAGCCGCGACCGAAGATGGTGGCGTAATCGCTGGAATCGCCGAGGAAGCTGTTCGGGTCATAGAACGGCAGGCGGTCGAAGAGGTTCTTGATGGTGAAACCGACGTTCCAGTGGGCATCCGGGCGCCAGGCCACGCTCAGGTTAGCGGTCCACCACGACGGGGCGCCATCGCACTTGCTCTGCTCCACCGGCAGGTAGCCGGCGGTGCAGGTCTGCGGGTTGTTGTCTTCCTCGTCGATCTGCTGCAGCGCCCACTTGGTGCCGCCCACGTAATTGACGAAGACGCTGGTGGTGACCTGCTTGTAGCTCCAGTCCGCGTTCAACGTGGCGCGCAGGCGCGGGTTGTTGTAATAGCCGACCAGGTCGCCGTAGTACCAGCCGCTTTCGTCATCCAGGTAGGAACGGTTGCGGTTGGCGATGGTGGCGGCCACGCCGATGTTGAGGTTGCCCCATTCGCCCAGCGAGAAGCGGCTGCGGGCGTCGATGTCGAAGCCGTCGATCAGGGTCTTGCCACGGTTCTTGTACTGGCCCACCACGCTGGCCACAGATCGGAAGAGCG
>DMZT01000387.1 GCA_003484865.1 Stenotrophomonas sp. | reverse complement strand
TGGAAGCCCGTTGCCAGGTCGAGCTGCTGCTCACCCAGAATGTCGACCGGCTGCATCAGCGGGCGGGCAGCGAGGCGGTGATCGACCTGCATGGGCGGCTGGACCAGGTGCGCTGCATGGGCTGCGAAGCGCGCACCCCGCGCGAGGCATTCCAGCACCGGCTGCTGGCGCTCAACCCCGGCTGGGAGCATCTGGAGGCCGGACAGGCGCCCGACGGCGATGCCGATCTGGAGGTGGATTTCTCCGCCTTCCAGGTGCCGGCCTGCCCGGCATGCGGCGGGGTGCTCAAGCCGGACGTGGTGTTCTTCGGCGAAAGCGTGCCGCGCGAGCGGGTCGCCACCGTCCACGACCATCTGCAGCGGGCCGATGCGGTGCTGGTGGTCGGCTCCTCGCTGATGGTCTATTCCGGCTTCCGCTTCGTGCAGGCCGCGGCCCAGGCCGGGCTGCCGATCGCCGCGCTCAACCGCGGCCTTACCCGCGCCGACGCGCTGCTGAGCCTGAAGGTCGACCAGTCCTGCGCCGACGCGCTGGCCTTCCTGCTGCCAGGAACCGCCGCCGCCTGAGCCGCTACGAAACACTGATCCATTGGCACGGTTGCCTCCGCCGCCGCACAGGAGTGCAATGGCGCCCGGTTCCATTTCCTCTTCCCGAGTTCCCCCCTTGAGCCAGCTCTTCTCCTCCATCCCCTTCGGTCCGCTGACCCTGCCCAACCGCATCGTGATCGCGCCGATGTGCCAGTACTCCTGTGTCGACGGCCTTGCCAACGACTGGCACCGCATCCATCTCGGGCAGCTCTCGCAGTCCGGCGCCGGCCTGCTGATCCTGGAAGCCACCGCCGTGCTGCCGGAAGGCCGCATCAGCTGGGCCGACCTGGGCCTGTGGGATGACGCCACCGAAGCCGCGCTGGCCTCGGTCGTGGCCTCGGTCAAGCAGTGGTCGCCGATGCCGCTGGGCGTGCAGTTGGGCCATGCCGGGCGCAAGGCCTCGGTCAACAAGCCCTGGGAAGGCGGCGGTGCGATGGACCCGTCCGATCCGCGTGCGTGGCCCACGGTCGCACCGTCCGCGCTGCCGTTCGCCAAGACCGACCCGACCCCGACCGAACTGGATCTGGCCGGCATCGATGCCGTGGTCGAGGCTTTCGCGGCCGCCGCCCGTCGCGCAGAGCGCGTCGGCATGGACCTGATCGAACTGCACGCCGCGCACGGCTATCTGCTGCACCAGTTCCTGTCGCCGCTGAGCAACCGCCGCGAGGACGACTACGGTGGCTCGCTGGAAAACCGCATGCGCCTGCTGGTGCGCGTGTTCGATGCCGTGCGTGAGGCCGTCTCGGACCGCATCGCGGTGGGTGTGCGCATCTCCGCCAGCGACTGGGTGGCCGGTGGCTGGGATATCGAACAGACCACGACCCTGGCGCACGTGCTGGATGCGCGCGGCTGCCAGTTCCTGCACGTCTCCAGCGGTGGCAACGACCCGCGCCAGCAGATTCCGCTGTCGCCGGGCTACCAGGTGCCGTTCGCGCAGGCGATCAAGGCGCACAAGCTGCGCATGCCGGTCATCGCGGTGGGCCTGATCACCGAGCCCTCGCAGGCCGAATCGATCCTGCGCCATGGCCATGCCGATGCGATCGCGCTGGCCCGCGGCATCCTCTACGACCCGCGCTGGCCGTGGCATGCCGCCGCCGCACTGGGCGATTCGGTCGCTCCGGCACCGCAGTACCTGCGCTGCGAACCGCGCGAAGCCCGCGGTGTGTTCATCGCGCCGGAACGCTGACACGCTGACGGTAGTGCCGGCCGTTGGCCGGCATCCGGGTGACCCTGTGCTCAGCCGACATCCACCCGCCACGCCGGCGGCAGCCCCTCGATGATGTGCTGCATCAGCGCCCGCACCTTCGGGGTCAGATCGCGGCGATCGCTGACGCACAGGAACAACCGCATCGGCTCCGGTGAGGCCTGGGTGCTCTGCGCATCGCCGGGTTCGAACAGCGCCTGCAGCTCGCCGCGCGCGAGATAGGGCGCGGCCACGAACGCCGCCAGCCGGGTGATGCCGCCGCCGGCCACCGCCATCGCGGCCAGTGCATCGACGTCATCGCTGACCAGCGCCGGGGCCACCTCGGCATCGAAGCGCATGCCGTCGCGCACGAAGCCCCACGGCAGATAGCGCCCGTCCAGCGGGTAGCGCAGCAGCAGGCAACGATGCTCGCGCAGCGCCTCCGGTGTGAGCGGAATCCCGGCCCGCGCGAGATACGACGGTGCCGCGCAGAACACGAACGGCACCTGCGCGATCGGCCGCGCCACCAGGCCTTCCTCCAGCTGCGGTTCGATCCGGATGCTCACGTCCACGTCTTCGTGCGCGTGGTCCACGCTGCGGTCGGTGAGCAGCAGCTCGATCGCCAGGCGGCGGAAGCGGGCCTGCAGCGCGGGCAGCAACGGGGCCAGCGCGTGGCGGCCGAACGCGGTGCTGCTGGCGATCCGCAACCGTCCTTCAGGCGTGGCATCGAGGTCGGTCACGGCGGCCTGGGCGCGCTGCAGGTCGCGTTCGATGTGGCGCACCTGGGCCAGGTACAGCGCACCGCGCTCGGTCAGGGCCAGGGTACGGGTGGTGCGGTTGAGCAGGCGCACGCCCAGATGCGCCTCCAGCCGGGCGATGTTCTGCCCGACCGCCGCCGGGCTCACCCCAAGCGTGCGCGCGGCCGCAGCCAGGCTGCCCGCGTCGGCGGTCCGGATGAAGCTGCGGATTGACTGGAGAATGTTCATGCTGGCCGCCATTCTCGCGCTCCATTGGAAAGAATTTCTTTATAAAGCGCCAAGTCCATCCGGTCTACCCGCCCTGCGGCCCCCTGCTTATCGTGCCTGTCCCGCAACCGCCAGGTTGCCCGCTCGCCCGGCTCTGTTGCCCGGGCGACGCCGCTTCCGCGCTGTGCCGCCCCCGCTGCCGTCGCGTCCTGCGCACGGCCTGGCCGCCTTCCCCGGAGATGACATGAACCCAGCGCTCGCCCCCCTCGATACCGACCCGCAGGAAACCCAGGAATGGCGTGAGTCGCTGGAGGCGGTCATCCACGCCGCCGGCCGCCCGCGCGCGCATTACCTGATGGACCAGCTGACCGAGCTGGACACGGCCCGCCATGGGGATCTGCATGGCCGCGTCTGGACGGCGTATACCAACACCATTCCGGTCGAGCGCCAGCCGGCCTATCCGGGCGATCTCGGCATCGAGCGCCGCCTCAACGCGATGATCCGCTGGAACGCGATGGTCATGGTGCTGCGCGCCGGCAAGCACTCCAACGTGGGTGGCCACATCGCCACGTACCAGTCCGCGGCGGTGCTGTACGACGTCGGCTTCGATCACTTCTTCCGTGGCCGTACCGACACCTTCGATGGCGACATGATCTACATCCAGGGCCACTCGGCGCCCGGCATCTACGGCCGCGCATTCGTCGAAGGCCGCATCGCGCCCGAACGCATGGACAACTTCCGCCGCGAATCCGATCGCGATGGCCTGTCCTCCTATCCGCACCCGCGGCTGATGCCGGACTTCTGGCAGTTCCCCACCGTCTCGATGGGGCTGGGCCCGCTCACCGCCGCCTACCAGGCGCGTTACATGCGGTACCTGGAATACCGCGGGCTGAAGGAGCACCAGGGCCGCAAGGTCTGGGCCTTCCTTGGCGATGGTGAAATGGACCAGCCCGAATCGCTGGCCGCCATTTCTGTGGCCGGCCGCGAGCGCCTGGACAACCTGGTGTTCGTGGTGAACTGCAATCTGCAGCGGCTGGACGGCCCGGTGCGCGGCAACGCCAAGGTGATCCAGGAACTGGAAGGCACCTTCCGCGCCGCCGGCTGGAACGTCATCAAGGTCATCTGGGGCGGCGGCTGGGATGCGCTGCTGGCCAAGGACCGCACCGGCCTGCTGCGCCAGCGCATGATGGAATGCGTGGATGGCGACTATCAGACCTTCAAGTCGCAGAACGGTGCCTACGTGCGCGAGCATTTCTTCGGCAAGTATCCCGAACTGCTGGCGCTGGTCGCGGAGATGAGCGATGACGAGATCTGGGCGCTTGCGCGCGGCGGTCACGATCCGCAGAAGGTCTATGCCGCCTACGCGCAGGCCGTCGCCGGCAACGGCCGGCCGAGCGTGATCCTGGCCAAGACGGTCAAGGGGTTCGGCATGGGCGAGGCCGGTGAAGGCCAGAACATCAATCACCAGCTCAAGAAGATGAGCGCCGATGCCGTGCGTGCGTTCCGTGATCGGTTTGATCTGCCGGTCAGTGACGACCAGCTGGAAGACATGCCGTACCTGCGCCCCGCGCCGGGCAGTGCAGAGGCGCGCTATTTCGCACAGCGCCGCCAGGCCCAGGGCGGCCAGCTGCCGGCGCGGGTGACCCACGTCGATCCGTTGCCGGTGCCGGCGTTGTCGGCGTTCGCCACCCAGCTGCAGGGCAGTGGCGAACGCGGCCAGTCCACTACGATGGGCTTCGTGCGCATCCTCACCACGCTGCTCAAGGATCCCGAACTGGGCAAGCTGATCATTCCGATCGTGCCCGATGAATCGCGCACGTTCGGCATGGAAGGCCTGTTCCGCCAGATCGGCATCCACTCCTACCTCGGCCAGCTGTACACGCCGCAGGATGCCGGCCAGCTGAGCTATTACAAGGAAGCCAAGGACGGCCAGATCCTGCAGGAAGGCATCAACGAATCCGGCGCGATCTGCTCGTGGATCGCCGCCGGTACCGCCTACAGCAACCACGGCCTGGCCACGATTCCGTTCTACATCTTCTACTCGATGTTCGGCCTGCAGCGCGTCGGTGACCTGGCCTGGGCGGCTGCCGATGCACGCACCCGCGGCTTCCTGCTCGGCGCCACCTCCGGCCGCACCACGCTGATGGGCGAGGGCCTGCAGCACGATGACGGCCACAGCCACGTGCTGTCCTCGGTGATCCCCAGCTGCGTGTCCTTCGATCCCACCTACAACTTCGAACTGGCGGTGATCATCCAGGACGGCCTGCGCCGGATGTACGTGGACCAGGAGGACATCTACTACTACATCACCGTGCTCAACGAGGCCTATCCGCACCCGGCACTGCCGGAAGGCAGCGAAGCGGGCATCCTCAAGGGCCTGTACCTGCTGCACCCCGCTGCCGCCGACAGCGACCCGGCGCTGCGCGTGCAGCTGATGGGCAGTGGCGCGATCCTGCGCGAAGTGGAAGCCGCCGCCACCCTGCTGCAGCAGGATTTCGGCATCGCCAGCGACGTGTGGAGCGCCACCAGCCTCACCGAACTGCGCCGTGATGGCCTGGCGGCCGAGCGCTGGAACCTGCTGCACCCCGTGGAGGAGCCGCGGGTGCCGTATGTGCACCAATGCCTGGCCGCGCACCCGGGCCCGGTGATCGTGGCCACCGACTACATGAAGATCGTCGGCGACCAGATCCGGCCCTTCATCGACGGCCGCCGCTTCACTGCGTTGGGCACCGATGGCTTCGGCCGCTCGGATACGCGCGAGTCACTGCGTACGTTCTTTGAAGTGGACCGCCACTTCATCGTGCTCGCCGCGCTCAAGTCGCTGGCCGATGACGGCCGGATCGAACGCGGCCAGCTGCAGGTGGCGATCGACCGGTACGGCATTGATGTGGAGAAGGTGGACCCGGCGGCGGTGTAGGGGCTGGGCCACTGCCCTTGGTTGCATCTGAGAGCATCGACCGCAGCCCGGCGGTGCTCGCTTACACTGGCCGGATGCGCCCCGATTCCATCCTCACCCTCTCATGCCCGGACCGTACCGGGATCGTCTACCGTGTGTCCGGCCTGCTGTTCGAGCTGGGCTGCAACATCCTCGATGCCCAGCAGTTCGGCGACGACGAGAGCGGCCGGTTCTTCCTGCGCGTGCATTTCGATCGTGCCGCCGAGCGGTCACTGGGCGATGTGGAAGCCCGCATGGCCACCCTGGCCGCCGAGTTCGGGATGGACTGGCAGCTGCATGACGCCCGCCGCCGCGCACGGCTGCTGGTGCTGGTGAGCAAGCAGGGGCATTGCCTCAACGACCTGCTGTTCCGCGCGCACAGCCGGCAGCTGCAGGTGGATATCGCGGCGGTGGCCTCCAATCACGAGGACTTCGCTGCCCTGGCCGGCTCCTATGGCGTGCCGTTCCATCACCTGCCAGTCAATGCGGACAACCGCGCCGTGCAGGAGCAGCAGATCATCGATCTGGTCGAGCGCGAGCAGATCGACCTGGTGGTGCTGGCGCGTTACATGCAGATTCTGTCGCCGCGCCTGTGCGAGGCGTTGGCCGGGCGGGCGATCAACATCCACCACAGCTTCCTGCCCAGCTTCAAGGGCGCGCAGCCGTATCACCAGGCGCACGCGCGCGGGGTCAAGATCATCGGCGCGACCGCGCACTATGTGACCCCGGATCTGGACGAAGGCCCGATCATCGAACAGGACGTGGCGCGCGTGGATCACGCGATGACGCCACGCGACCTGGTGCGGCTGGGCAGCGACACCGAATCGCAGGTACTGGCCCGCGCGGTACGCCGGCATGTGGAGCACCGCATCCTGCGCAACGGGCATCGCACCGTCGTCTTCCGCTGATCGGTAGGTACCCACCGTTGGTCGGTACGACTGACCTGTAGGTACCCACCGTTGGTGGGTACGACGCTCCGGTAGTGCCGGCCGCTGGCCGGCTCATCGCACGCCCCAAACGGTATCGGGAGCCGGCCAGCGGCCAGATCGGAAGAGCG
>DMZT01000001.1 GCA_003484865.1 Stenotrophomonas sp. | reverse complement strand
TACTCGCGCGAGCGCCGCCTGCAGCGGCTGGTCGAGATGATCTTCGACGAACACGGGCTGCACCTGGCCTACGACCCCGACGCGACCCACACCATCACTGAAACGTGGCAGACGCGGCGCGCCAACTGCCTGTCCTTCACCCTGCTGTTCGTCACGCTGGCCAACCTCGCCGGCATCGATGCGCATGTCCAGGAAGTGGCGCAGGTGGTGAGCTGGTACCAGGCCTCCGGGGTGATCTACAGCGTGGGCCACGTCAATGCGGGCATCGTGCTGGACGGGCGCAGCGGCACGGTCGATCTGGACCACAGCGTGCTGTACGACCCCCTCGGCCCGCAGCGCATCACCCGGCAACGCACGCTGGCGCACTTCTACAACAACCGCGGGGCCGACCACATGGCCACCGGCGATACCGGGGGCGCCCGCGCCTACTTCCGGGCCGCGCTGGGCATGGCGCCGGACTTCGTGGCCGCCTGGAACAACCTGGGTGTTCTGGATGCGCGCATCGGCGCGCTGGACCAGGCCCGCAGGGACTATGAAACCGCCCTGCGCCTGCAACCCCGGCATGGCGCCAGCCTGAGCAATGCCAGCGCGCTGTACCGGCGCATGGGCGACACCCACCAGGCCGGCCTGCTGGCCAGCCGGCTGGCGCGCGTACAGCGCAACGATCCCTTCGCCCAGTACATGTTCGGCGCGCAGGCCGAGCAGCGCCGGGACTACGCCGCGGCGGTGCGTTTCTACCGCCGGGCCGTGCGTCTCTACGAGACCGCCCATCCCTTCCACTTCGCGCTGGCCCGGAGCTACTTCCTGGCCGGCGATGCGCGCCGGGCCTCGATCGAAATGCAGCGCGCGCGGGATCTGGCCGGCGAAAACGGCGACGCCCTCAGATCCCGCTACCAGGCCAAGCTGGACAGCCTGCAGCGCTGGCGCCAGCGCGGCACCAACGCCAACTGAGCCGGCTCAGGCCTTCTTGAGGAAGCAGGTCTTCAGGACCAGGCCCTTGATCTTTTCCGAGTTGCCTTCGATGTGCTCGGCATCGTCCTCGACCAGGCGGATATTGCGGATCACGGTGCCCTGCTTGAGGGGAATCGAGGAGCCCTTCACTTTCAGGTCCTTGATCACCGTCACGGTGTCGCCGGCGGCCAGCACGTTGCCGTTGCTGTCGCGTACCACCAGGGCCTCGCCGCCACCGTCACCGGCCGCCCACTCGTGGCCGCAATCCGCGCAGATGAACAGCGCGCCATCGGCATAGGTGTTTTCCAGGGTGCACTGCGGGCAGGCGGGAATGGCGGACATCGACAGCTCTTCGGTTACGAAACGGCCGCTAGTGTAACCGCCCGTTACCGGCTGCCCTTGCGTCGGCGGTCCCGTTGCCGCAAAGTGCGCGTCCCCTGACCACCGGCCCGGCCCCCCGCATGAAACTCGGCATCGACTTTGGCACCAGCAACTCCGCCGCCGCCGTGGTGATCGACGGCAAGGTCGTGCCGATCCAGTTCGGCCAGGCTGAACAGTTCCGCACCACGGTGTATTTCCCCGAGGTGATGCGCGACCCGAACGACTTCGAACTGACCCCGGCGCTGGAGCACGACCTGGCCCGGCTGGTCGACGCGGCCGCGCGCGATGCCCGCGCCGCCGGCCAGGAACGCACCCCCGATGCGCTGCGCCGCGAGGCCCTGCGCGTGGTGCGCCGGCAATGGATGGAAGAGCAGATGCGCGCCCCGCTCAGCTCCACCACCCTGCTGCAGAACGCGGTCTATGGCGATGACGCGCTGGAGGCCTACTTCGAAGAGAACGAAGGCAACCTGGTGCAGAGCCCCAAGTCGATGCTCGGCTACAACCTGCACCCGCGTGCGCGCCAGACGATTGCCGGCATCGCCACGCACATCCTCGAGCACATCCGCCTGACCGCCTCGCGCCAGCTGGACACGCCGATCCGCACCGCCACGCTGGGCCGCCCGGTCCAGTTCCGCAGCTCGATCGGCGAGGCCGGCAACGCGCAGGCGCTGGAGATCCTGCACGGCGCGGCGATCGCAGCCGGCTTCGACAGCATCGATTTCCTCGAAGAGCCGGCGGCCGCCGCGATGCATTACCACGCCGAGAGCCCGCAGGAGCACGACGCGGTGGTGGTGGATATCGGCGGTGGTACCACCGACGTTGCCCATGCGCGCGTAGGCGGCGGCCAGGCCCCGACCATCCACCGTGCCTGGGGTATCGCCCGGGGCGGTACCGATATCGATCTGGCCTTGAGCCTGGGCGGCTACATGCCGCTGTTCGGCCGCGGCATCACCCGCGTGCCGGCGCACCACTACGTGGAAGCGGCGATGGTGCAGGACATGACCCGCCAGCGTGATTTCCGCCAGCACACCTACCGCGATGTGGACGCGCCGTTCGGGCCGCGCCTGACCGCGCTGCAGGACACCGGCAATACCGCGCGCCTGTACCGTGAAGTCGAGCGCTGCAAGATCGCCCTGAGCAGCGTGGCCAGCCACGACAGCGCGCTGGATTTCATCGAACGCGGCCTGCAGATGCAGATCGATGCCTCGCGGCTGGAAACCGCCGCCGGCGGGTATCTGGGCGAGCTGACCGCCCTGCTGGAGCAGGTGCGCAGCGACATCGGCCACGACCCGGCAGCGGTGTTCCTGACCGGTGGCATGTCGCGCGCCGGCTACCTGCAGCAGGCCGTGGCCAACGCCTTCCCGGGCTCGACCCTGGTCCGCGGAAATCCGTCGTTCGGTGTGGTCCACGGGCTGGCACTGGCCGCCGCCAACTGATCCACCGGCAACGCCAGGCCTTGTCCCACAAGGCCTGAAGAGGTGTGAACGCCCTTATTAACAAAACGTTACGCCGAAAGCGCTATCATCTTTCGGCTTCAAAGCGCAATGCGCTTGACGCAACCAGCACGATCTTCCTGGCCTCCCAGGCCACCGTCCTCTTCGATGCTGCCACCGTCCGGACCTGTCCGCGGTGCCGGTATCGCTCATCGCTGTGATCCGGCTCGTTCACAGCCTGCTGCACCCCGAGCCGCCAAGAGACACTCAGATTGGGCGAACGCCTGGCTGCACTTCTTACATCGTCCGAGCCCGACCCCATCGATTGCCGTCGTTGCGACGCGGTGTGCTGTCGGCTCACCGTCACCGTCATGCCTGACGACAACGTGCCCGGCTACCTGCTGGATACCGATGCGCGTGGCGGCACGGTGATGGCACGCAACGAAGAAGGCTGGTGCGCTGCGATCGACCCGTATCACCTGCGCTGCACGATCTACTCGCAGCGACCCGCGATCTGCCGCCAGTTCGACATGGGCGGCGATGATTGCCGCCTCGTGCGGCAGGACTACCGTCGACAACAGCAGGATCTGTCGACGTTTTCTTCCACGCTTCATCCATAGCAGGAGCATCCATGGCTCGTACGCCAAAGACCTCCCCCAAGGCAAGCAACACCGTTCGCGTCGACCGCAAGCAAGGGTCCAACTCCGCCGTCAGCAGCCAGAGCATCGCTGCGGATCTGGCTGCTTTCCGTAAAGGTGGCGGCAAGATCGAAGTGCTGGGCAATACCCTGGCGCTGAAGAAAGCCGGCTGACGTTGCTGCCGACCGCACCGGCATTGGCCGGTGCGGTGGCCGCACTCAGCGGCCCAGGCTGACCCGCACGCTCCCGGAATGGGCGTTGATCGAAATATCCCCATCGCCCGACCCCAGACGCGCATCCAGGCTGCGGCCGGGGCCGTAGCGCGGCTTCTCAACCTGCCCGGCGTCGGACTGGATCCCACCACTGAACGTCTTGACGTTCAACTGCGCCGAGACATTGGCCGGCAGCTTCAGCGCGACCGAACCGCTGACCGTCTGCATCGTCACCTTGCCGCCCGGCGCCATGCCGGTCGCGCTCACATCCAGGCTGCCCGAGACGGTTTCCACCGCCAGCCGCTGGATCCGCCCGGCATTGACGTTGACCCGGCCGGAGACCGATTCGGCCGCTACTTCCCCTGACGCTCCCCCGCCGGCCAGCAACTGGCCACTGACCGTGCGCGCATCCAGGCGTGCGGTCTGCAGCTGCGAGCGGATGCCACCACTGACCGTGTTCAACGTGGTCTCGCCACTGCGCCCGGCCGCGGTGATGCTGCCGCTGACACTGTTGGCCTGCAGGCGGCGCACGTCGATATCGGCCACGTCGATGTCGGCGCTGACGGTGCCCAGCTGCACTTCCACCGAACGCGGCACGCGCAGTTCCAGGGTCGCCCCGCCATTGCTGCGGCCGCGCGGGTACTCCACTTCCCAGCGCACACGGTTGCTGCTCTTGTCCTGCTTGAGGGTGAGCCCATCGGCCATCGAACCGGTCAATGCCACGTCGTTGCGGTCCCAGCCGCGCACGGTGACCTTGCCGGCGATGTTGCTGATTTCCACGCGGCCGCCGGCACCCAGTGGGTGGCGCTCATTGACGTTGGTGGCGGCGTGGGCGACGACCGGCAGGCACAGGGCCAGGGCGGCGATCAGGGACAGAGGAATGCGCATGGGGTTCTCCTTCAAGTGGGCAGGCCGGCGGACAGCACCGCCTGCTGGGTGAGTTCCAGCCGCAGCGCATAGGTACGCTGCAGTTGCCCGAGCAGATAGCGCGAGCGGGGATTTTCAGCGATGGCCGCGCGGATGTTGTCCGCGCTGGCATCGAGTTCATGCAGGGCCGGGCGCCACGCATCGGTGACATCGGCACTGGGCAAGGCCGCAATCGCCTGCTGGTATTCGCCGGCCATCGCATCGGCCTGGCGCTGCAGCAGCGACGGTGCCGGCGTATGCGGAACCGGCGTGGGCACCACCATCAGCAGCGCCAGTGCGGCGGCCAGGCCGAGCCCGATGCGCAGCGGCCAGCGCTCCCGCCGGCGGCGTGTCGGCAGCGTTGCCACGGCAACCGCCGGGGCGTGGACCTGGGCCTGGGCCGGCAACTGTGCGGCGATGCCCTGCCAGACCCGTGCCGGCGGAACGCGCTCGGCAGGCAAGGTACGCAGGCGTGCAGTCAGTTCGTCGTGTTCGGAATCATGGGGGCTCATGCGGTTTCTCCTAAGCGTGCACGCAGCAGGCCGCGCGCTCGGTGCAGCTGTGCTTTGGAACTGCCAACGGCCATCTGCAGCTGGTCGGCGATTTCCTGGTGTTTCCACCCTTCGATGTCATGCAGGACCAGGACCGCGCGGGCCCGTGGCGGCAGTGTTTCCAGCGCGCGCTCCAGGTCCATCGAGGTGCCCGCGCAGCGGTCCTGGGCGGGCAGCATCGCCAGCGACTCCCAGCCTTCCTCACCGGCATCGCGTGCATCGCCGGTGGCGTTGGCGCGCAGTTCCATCAGCGCTGCATTCACGCCCAGGCGGTGCAGCCAGGTGCCCAGGCTGCTTTCGAAACGGAAGCCCGGCAGGGCGCGCCATGCCTGCAGGAAGGCCTCCTGCAGGGCATCCTCGGCGCGGGCCGCGTGGCCGCCGCACAGCCGCCACAGCACGGCGTACACACGCGGCGCATGCCGTCGGTAGATGCGTTCGTACGCGGTCACGTCACCGGCGGCTGCGGCACGCACCAGGGCGTGGTCGTCGGCGGCATCGGCCTGGTTCGTGGCGCTGGAGGCGGGCATGGTCGTGTCGAGCATATCCGTTGGATGCGGGGGGCATGGAAAAGGTTTAAGCCCGTTCTGACTTTCTTTTCAGGTGCCTCCGCTTGGGGCTGCCGCGAGTGTGAGGGCCCCGTAGCAACCGGTGGGCCCTCGGCAATGTCCCCCGGCCGCCGCCTGAAGGCGACGACCTCCTCCTTGATTTTGCCCAGGGGCCTACCGGCCGCTACGGGACTCGCGTGTGGCACGCGTGCGGCAAGGCGGATTATTTCTGCGGTCTTTAAACCTTCCTGGCCGACGCGGCATCCAATCCTCTGTCACTACCGGCGCCCGCCAAGGAGTATCCCCATGTCATCCAGTTGCCTGGCCGTGCTGCTCTCACTGGCCACCGGCTGCACGCTGCCGTGGAGTCCGCTGCAGATCCGGCTCACGCTGGCGCCCGAAGCGCCGGATGTCTGCCTGCAGTACGCGCAGAACGCGCCGCTGTGCGCCTCGGCGATGATCGCTGCGTTCGATGTGTACGGCAGCCCGCGGCCTTAAGCGCACACCACGATGCGGCGAGGCGCATCGGCATTACCATGGCGGGATCGGCACTATCGCTGCAAAGGAATTCCGCCCCCATGAAAGACCATCTGCCCGCCTGGACCCACGAATGGCTGCACTACGGGGTCCCTGCCCTGCAGATTCTGGTGACCCTGCTGGTGGCCTGGCTGCTGCGGCTGGTTGCCCGGCGGCTGATCCGCCGCGTCGGTGAGCACTACACACTCCCGCCGGAAATGATCATGGGCGCACGTCGGGTGTTCACCTTCCTGGTGTATTTCACCGTGCTGCTGATCGTGCTCAACATCGTGGGCGTCTCGGCAACGGTGCTGTGGACCGCCTTCACCGGGTTCGCCGCGGTCGGCGCGGTGGCGTTCTTCGCCGCGTGGAGCGTGCTGTCCAACATCTTCTGCACGCTGCTGATCTTCACCACGCGGCCGTTCCGCCTGCACGATTACATCGAGCTGCTGGAAAACGGTGAGAAGCCTGGACTCAAGGGCCGCGTGATCGACATCAATCTGATCTACACCACGTTGCAGGAAACCGGCAGTGGGCATGAAGGCACGGTCCTGCAGATGCCCAACAACATGTTTTTCCAACGCACCGTGCGCCGTTGGCGCGATCCTTCGCAGGCGCCGGGCGGGATTCAAGGGGACGGCTGAGTCCCGCCGCCGTCGGCCAGGCAATGCCCGCTGCGGGATCGATACCTAGCGCAGCTGGCTGTCCTTGCTGCCGCGGCGGTTGTAGCCGCTGCCCTCCTGCTGGGCGGCGTCCTCTTCTTCCTGGCAGCGCACGCATAGTCGTACGCCGGGCACGGCCTTCCGCCGCGCCTCGGGAATGGGCGCGTCGCAGTGCTCGCAGTGGGTCAATCCGGGGCCGTCGCGCAACTGTGCGCGGGACCGCTGGATGGCCTCATCGACGGTGGCGTCGATCTGATCCTGGACGGCGCCGTCGCCTGCCCAACCTGTCGCCATGATGTGTCTCCCATGCCGGTGTCAGGCCACCAGCATAGACCCGGCCCACGACGCCGAGCCGACGTGGGGCTGAACGCCCGCGGCGCCGGGTGAACGCTTCAGACGGGGCTTACCAGACCAGGTCGTCCGGCACCTGGAACTGGGCGTAGTACGCATCGTCCTCGGCGTTGCCGGTGCTGGGCTCGCTGCCGGGCTGGCTGTTGTCGAGCACGATCACGCTGGCATCGCGCTCGCGGACCTTCTCGGCCGCCGCCCGCGGCAGCAGTTCGAAGCCGTCGCCATGGCGCACGATCACCAGGCTGCCCGAGGCCAGCTGGCGGCGCAGCACGTTGTTGACCAGCAGGGTGCGGATCAGCGTGCCATCGTTGAAGCGGTACTCGCTCTCGCCTTCACGCTTGACCTTGTGGGCCTCGACGATCTGGCGGACCTGGGCCTGCAGTTCCTGGGCGTGGGCCTTGGCTTTGCGCTCGGCTTCCAGCGCGCGATCGCGCTCGGCCTTTTCCGCGCGCAGGCGCTCGGCCTCGCGCTGGCTTTCGCTGGGCGCGGCCGGGGCCTTGCCGTGACGGGCTTTCACCTGTTCACGGGCGGCCTGGGAGACCTGGGATTTCTTGACCAGCCCAGCCTTGAGCAGCTGCTGCTGCAGGGGATTTGCCTTCGCCATACGCCTAGCATCTGTTGTTGCGGGATTCCGGAGGCCATCATACTGGTCTGCCCGTCCCGCCCCAACCGCCCGATGACCGCCCTGAAGTACCTCGCCGGCTATCCCGACGCCCTGCAG
>DMZT01000003.1:836-5351 GCA_003484865.1 Stenotrophomonas sp. | reverse complement strand
GCCGGCGAGGCCTTCGACAAGACCGCCAAGCTGATGGGCCTGCCGTACCCCGGTGGCCCACAGCTGGCCGCCCTGGCCGAGCGCGGCACGCCGGGCCGGTTCAAGTTCACCCGCCCGATGACCGATCGCCCCGGGCTGGATTTCAGCTTCTCCGGGTTGAAGACCCAGGTCCTGCTGGCCTGGCGCGACAGCGATCAGAGCGAGCAGACCCGCGCCGACATCGCGCGCGGCTTTGAAGATGCCGTGGTCGACACCCTGGCGATCAAGTGCGAACGCGCGCTGGATGCGGCGGGCACCGATGTGATCGTGGTGGCCGGCGGGGTAGGGGCCAACAAGCGCCTGCGCGCCAAGCTGCAGCAGATGGCCGCCCGCCGCGGTGGCCGCGCCTGCTTCCCGCGCCCGGCGCTGTGCACCGACAACGGCGCGATGATCGCCTTCGCCGGCGCGCTGCGTCTGGAAGCGGGCCAGCACACGCCGCCGCAGGTGCAGGTGACGCCGCGCTGGGACATGGCGACGCTGCCGGCGGTGTGAGGGTTGCGGCGGCGCTGCTGCATCACGTCGGCCGATCCACCAGAAGCTGAGTCACTGATTCATGGTCAGACATCCACTCCGTTGTGCGTCCGCACCGCCGTCCGATGACCCGCAGGATGGCGGCGAAGTCGTCGGCCAGGGCCCGGGCGAAAATTGGCTCGTGATGGGCGATGCGATTGCGTAATCGCCGGATCTGCTCCAGATCGTCATGGATCTGCGCACGGGTGAGATGCCAAGGCGTTGACACGTTGGCACCGGGCAGGACGGATGCCATGCAATGCGACCATAGCCGAGCATCAAAGCGCTGCGTGAATATCTTCTGCCAGAACACAAAGCCGAGTGCCGGAATGACGTCTGCCGCATCCCTGTTCAAGCGCAGGGTCACGCGCTGCAGCTCGTCTCATTTGGCGTAACCAATCATTGACTCCACTCGGCCCCGGACGTAGTTTTACCCCGCGCGCCACCGGGACTCGCGGATGGAACTCCCATCTCCGCCCGGGGACAAGAAGTAAGCAGAGGGCCCCGCGAGGGGCCCTTTGTCTTTCTCAGAGAGCCTCGTCACCCCGGTTCCCGGCACATTCCGGACAGCCCCGTTACCATGGTCGCCATCTTCCACGTGGCATGGCTATGGACAAGGTATTCATCGAAGGGCTCGAGATCGATGCCCTGATCGGGATCTACGATTGGGAACGGCGGATCCGCCAGACCCTGCGTTTCGATCTGGAAATGGGCTTCGACAACCGCCGCCCGGCGGCCAGCGACGACATCGCCGATACCCTCAATTACAAAGCCGTGAGCAAGCGCATCGAGCAGTTCGTGCGTGACTCGGATTACGGCCTGGTCGAAACCCTGGCCGAGCGCATCGCCGAGATCGTGCTGCGTGAATTCAACGTGCAATGGCTGCGCCTGAAGCTCAGCAAGCCCGGCGCGGTACGCGGCGCGCGCGCGGTCGGCGTGATCATCGAGCGCAGCGCGCAGGACCTGGCAACGCCCTGATACCCCTGATAGGAGAGCGATACACGATGTTGGATGCGGTAGTGGCAACCCGATGGCTGGACAGTGTCCAGCGGACCCTCGAACCCTGGCCCTGGGCCTACACCCTGCTGGTGCTGGCAGCGCTGGCCCTGGCGGCCTGGCTGGCCAACTTCGTCACCAAGAAGATCCTGCTGCGCGGCCTGCGCAAGCTGGTCAACCGCTTGCCTGGCCACAGCGCGGGCAATGAAGGCGGCAACAACCTGCGGGTGATCTCGCGGCTGTCCAACGTGGTGCCGAGCATGGTCATCGCCGCCGGCATCCGGATCGTGCCGGACCTGCCGCCGGAGCTGGTGGAGTTCGTGATCGGGGCGTGCCGGGCGTGGGCGGTGCTGACCGTGGCGCTGGCCGTCTCGCATGCGCTGGACGCCGCCAACGATCTGTACGAGCGCCGCCCGGATGCGCGCAACAAGCCGATCAAGGGTTACCTGCAGGTCGTGAAGATCGTTGTCTTCGTGATCGCCGGCCTGTCGATCGTGGCGACCCTGCTGGGGGTGAAGCTCGGCCCGCTGGTCACCGGCCTCGGCGCAGCCACCGCGGTACTCATGCTGATCTTCCAGGACACGATCCTGTCGCTGGTGGCCAGCGTGCAGATCAGCGGCGATGGCCGGGTGCGGCTGGGCGACTGGATCGAAATGCCCAGCCAGAACGCCGATGGCGACGTGATCGACATCGCTCTGCACACCATCACCGTGCAGAACTTCGACAAGACCATCACCACCATCCCGACCAAGAAGCTGGTGACCGAGTCGTTCAAGAACTGGCGCGGCATGCAGGAAGCGGGCGGGCGCCGGATCAAGCGCTCGTTGTATCTGGACCAGCACAGCGTCGGCTTCGTCGATGCGCCGATGCTGGCCGAGCTGGAGCAGTTCGCGGTGCTGGGCGATTACCTGCGCGGCAAGCAGGCCGAGCTGCAGCAGTACAACGCCGAACTCCAGGCCAAGGGCGTGGCGGCCGTCAATGCGCGCCGGGTCACCAACCTGGGTACCTTCCGCGCCTACGTGGAGCGCTACCTGCAGCACCATCCGGGCATCCATACGGAGATGACCCTGCTGGTACGGCAGCTGCAGCCCACGACCCAGGGCCTGCCGCTGGAGATCTACTGCTTCACGCGCAGCACGGCGTGGGGTGAGTACGAGGGGGTGCAGTCGGACGTGTTCGATCACCTGCTAGCGATCCTTCCGGCCTTCGGGCTGCGGGTTTTCCAAGAATCCAGCGACGCCATGTTGATGGCGGGGCAGCAGCGCCTGGCCGCCGCGGAGTAAGCTCCTGTGCCTCCGTCGCCGCCTGCGCGGCGGCGGGGGTCTCCCTCCGGGGAAGAAAAATGAACGCAAAAGTCATTCACAACGGCTTCGGGAACGCTAGAATCCCGGGCTTGTAAACGTTTTCATAAGGACAGCCGGTGGCCGCCGATCGTATCGAAACCCTCATTGCCCAGATGACCGTCGAAGAAAAAGTCGGCCAGCTGGGTGTGTTCGCCGACATGGTCCGCCCGTTCGCGCCGGATGTGAATCCGGAAGCCAACGTCAGCAACGCCGACCAGGTGCTGCAGCAGGTGCGCGAGGGCAAGGTGGGCTCGCTGTTCAATGGCGTCGGCGTGGAAGCCGGCCGCCGCATCCAGCAGGTCGCGCTGGAAGAAAGCCGCCTGAAGATCCCGGTGATCCTGGCTGCGGACGTGATCCATGGCATGCGCACCGTGTTCCCGATCCCGCTGGGCGAGGCCGCCAGCTTCGAGCCGGACCTGGCTGAGCGCACCGCCCGTGCCACCGCGGTGGAAGCCACCGCCGCCGGCCTGCACTGGACCTACGCACCGGCCGTGGATATCGCCCGCGACCAGCGCTGGGGCCGGGGTGCCGAAGGCGCCGGTGAAGACGTGGTGCTGGGCTGTGCGTTCGCCGCCGCCCGTGTGCGCGGCTTCCAGGGCCCGGACCTGCGTGCCGACGATGCCCTGCTCGCCACCCCGAAGCATTTCGCCGCCTACGGCGCGGTGATGGCCGGCATGGAATACAACATGGTCGACATCTCCCCGCAGACCCTGCGCGACGTCCACCTGCCGCCGTTCAAGGCCGCCTTCGAAGCCGGCGCCCTGACCGTGATGTCCTCCTTCAACGACATCAACGGCGTGCCGGCCAGCGCCAACGCCGAGCTGCTGACCGACATCCTGCGCGGGGAGTGGAACTTCCCGGGCGTGGTGATCTCCGATTACACCGCCGACATGGAGCTGGTCGCGCACGGCTACGCCGCCGATGACCGCGACGCCACCGCCAAGGCCTTCACCGCCGGCCTGGACCTGAGCATGCAGAGCGGCTTCTACGCCGAGCACCTGCCGGGCCTGATCGAGAGCGGTGAAGTACCGATGGCCACGCTGGACGAATCGGTGCGCCGCATCCTGCGCCTGAAGGAGGCGATCGGGCTGTTCGACGATCCGTACCGCTCGCTGGATCTGGCGCGTGAAGCGGACACCTCGCACATCGCCGCGCATGACGAACTCTCGCGCGATGCCGCGCGCCGCTCGATCGTGCTGCTGAAGAACGCCGAGTCGGTGCTGCCGCTGAAGAAGGCCGGGCAGAAGATCGCGCTGATCGGGCCGTTCGTGCAGGACCGCGAGAACATCGAAGGCTGCTGGACGCTGTTCGGCGACAAGTCGCGCTACGTCACCCTGGAAGCCGGCGTCCGCGCGGCGATCAGCGATGAAGCGCTGCTGGAGATCGTGCCGGGCTGCGATCTGGAAGCGGCCGTTCAGGATGGCATCGAACAGGCCGTGGCCGCCGCGCTGCGTGCCGACGTGGTGGTGCTCGCCCTGGGCGAACCGCAGCGGTACAGCGGTGAAGCACAGTCGCGCGTGGAGATCACCCTGCCGCCCGCGCAGCAGGCATTGGCTGAAGCGGTGGCGATGACCGGCAAGCCGCTGGTGGTGCTGCTGCGCAACGGTCGCGCGCTGGCCCTGCAGGG
>DMZT01000003.1:0-675 GCA_003484865.1 Stenotrophomonas sp. | reverse complement strand
GCGCTGGCCCTGCAGGGCGCGGTCCGCAATGCGCATGCCGTGGCGATCACCTGGTACCTGGGCACGCAGACCGGGCACGCCGTGGCCGATGTGCTGTTCGGTGACTACAACCCGTCCGGCCGCCTGCCGGTCAGCTTCCCGCAGGTCTCCGGCCAGCAGCCGTACTTCTACAACCACGCGCGTACCGGTCGCCCGGAACTGCCGACCATGTCCGAGTTCAAGGCACGTTGGCGCGAGATTCCGAACGAGCCGGCGTACGCCTTCGGCCACGGCATCGGCTACACCACGTTCGCCTATGGCGTGCCGCAGCTGAGCAGTGTGCAGCTGGGCTGGGACGACACCCTGACCATCACCACGACGCTGACCAATACCGGTGCGGTGGCGGGTGAGGAAGTGGTGCAGCTGTACATCCACGATCGTGTGGCCAGCCGCGTGCGGCCGGTGCGCGAGCTGAAGGGCTTCGACAAGATCGCCCTGCAGCCGGGTGAGAGCACCGAGGTGCAGTTCACGCTGGACCGCCATGCGCTGGGCTTCACCGGTCGCGATGGCGTGTTCCGCGCCGAGCCGGGTCAGTTCGAGCTGTGGGTGTGCGCATCGTCGATCAGCGGCGAGCCGGTGATCTTCGAGCTGCTGGCTGCCTGAGGCGGCATCGCCTCACCGGTAGTGCCGGCCGCT
>DMZT01000002.1 GCA_003484865.1 Stenotrophomonas sp. | reverse complement strand
CCATGGCGCTCATGGTCCCGCCAACCCACCCACGCCGACCCACCCACAGTGGGTCGGTTCGCATGGCAAAAGCGAACACGGCCGAAGCGGTAGAGCCACGCCATGCGTGGCTGCTTTGCCTCAACCAGGAGCCAAGGCGTCAGGTGCACGCTGCTGCGCCGAGCTTGGCCCGGCGGCTCTCCCCAGAACCACCTTGAAACTGTGAGCGGGACGGGGCGGGTGAGTTGTCGGGACCATGAGCGCCATGGATGGCGCGACATGAGCCTCCAAGGATGGATTCACGGCGTGTCCCGCCAACCCACCCGTCCCGGCCCGCCCACCGATAGCCCGGGAGCGTGCCGCTCTAAGCGACCAACCCGACCAACCCAGCCACCCTAAGGCGCCCGAGCCGCCTCATCGCGTGTCTCTTCCTGCGCCGCGATCTCCCGCTCGATCCACTCGTCCATCAACCGCCGCGCGCGCTGCGCACGGCGCCGCTGCAGCGCATGCTCCATATCCAGTACCCGGTACAACGACCACATCACCGCCAGCATCAACAACGCAAACGGCAGTGCCGCGATCGTGATCATCCCCTGCAGCGCATTGAGGCCGCCGGCCAACAGCAGCACGCCCGCGATCAACGCAATCGCCACGCCCCACACCATCCGGCGCGCCAGCGGCGGATCGCCGGCCTCCTCCGTCGACATCGTCGCCAGCACCAGCACAGCCGAATCGGCCGAGGTCACGAAGAAGATCATCAACAGCACCAGCGCGATCACCGACAACACCGTCGGCATCGGCAGGCTGTCGAACATCGTGAACAGCACCGTCTCGTAGCCATTGCCCAGCGCCTGGGCCAGATCCACGTGGCCGAAGATCTGCGACCACAGCGCCGTGCCACCGAATACCGAGAACCACAGGAAGCCCAGCACGCTCGGTGCGATCACCACGCCCAGCACGAACTCGCGGATGCTGCGCCCACGCGAGACGCGCGCGATGAACGAACCCACGAACGGCGCCCACGCGATCCACCACGCCCAGTAGAAGATCGTCCAGTCCGCAACCCACGTGCTGCCCGAGAACGGGGACATCCGCAGGCTCATCGTCACCAGCGAATTGAGGTAGGAGCCGATCGTGGTGGTGAACGTATCGAAGATGAAGCCGGTCGGCCCCAGCACCAGGATCAGCGCCAGCAGCAATGCCGCCAGGCCGAGGTTGAAGTTCGAGAGCCATTTGATGCCGCGGTGCACGCCACTGGTGGTGGAGGCCATGTACAGCACGAACGCCACCGCGATGATGGTCAACTGCACGGGTACCGAGGCCTGGATACCGAACACGCGCTCAAGGCCGGCCGCGATCTGGATCGTGCCGAAGCCCAGCGTCGTGGCCACACCGATCGCCGTGGCGACCACGGCGGCGACGTTGACCACGGTACCCATCCAGCCGCGGTGATGCGCGCCGATGATCGGCTGCAGCAGATCGCTGATCAGCCCGCGGCCGTTGCGGTTGAACTGGAACCAGGCCATCGCCAGGCCGATCAGCGCGTAGATCGCCCAGGGATGCAGGCCCCAATGGAAGAACGCATAGCGCATCGATGCGCGCGCCGCTTCCATGCTTTGCGGGGCCAGTCCCTCGGGCGGCTTCACGAAGTGCGAGATCGGTTCGGCCGCGCCCCAGAAGACCAGGCCGATGCCCATGCCGGCGGCGAACAACATCGACATCCAGCTCGCATTGGAAAAATCAGGCTCGGCATCCTCGCCGCCGATGCGCAGCGAACCGAAGCGGCCGAAGGCCAGGTACATCAGGAACGACAGCGTGATGAACACCACCAGCAGATACAGCCAGCCAGTACTGCGGATGATGGTGGACAGGCCGCTCTGGACGACCTCGTTGAAGGGGCCCGGCGCGAGGCCGGCGATCAGCACCAGCAGTGCGACCAGTGCGATGGAAATGCGGAACACCATGCAGGCGTGTCTCCGATCAGTAGGGGCGAGCCGAGGCTTGCAATCTCCAGCGGCACAACGGCAACAACTGGGGCGGATCAAGCCGGTCGAGGCCGGTCAGTACGGACGTCAATGGCGTCGAGCAGAGCGCGGTGTGCGCACGATCGGGAGGCTACCCCCTGACCGCACCGCATACCGCGCTGCAGCATGGTAGTGCATGGGGTGTCGGCGCTCTGTTCACATGCAAAGGCCCATCACGTCAGTGTGCGGCTCGGTCGTGCGCCCGTGGGCGCCGCTTTGTGCTCTAATTCGCCCCGAAGCGGGGGTACCGCGGCCCAGTGGCCAAGGTTGAGACAGTCCCTTCGAACCTGATCCGGTTGATACCGGCGTAGGGAAGCTTCGCATCTGCAGATGCATTGCGCCGTAGGGCCACCGCGCCCGGAGACCGCCCGCAATCCGTCCGTCGAGCGCCGCCGTTTCGTCCCTCCCATGCGAATCCCTCGCATAGAACCGCACAGTCCCTGTGCGGGGATTGAACCTAGGACGATGCCTCGATGAACGCACAGCTCTCCGCCCTGCAGCAACAGGCCCAGCAACTCTCCGAATCGGTCACGCGGCCGATTCCCGGCTCGCACAAGATCCACGTGCAGGGCTCGCGCAGCGACCTCCAGGTGCCGATGCGCGAGATCACGCTGACCCGCACGCCCACCTTGTTCGGTGGCGAAGAGAACGCGCCGGTCACGGTGTACGACACCTCCGGCCCCTACACCGATCCGGCTGTCGCCATCGACCTTTCCGTCGGCCTGCCTGCGCTGCGCGCCGCCTGGGTGGCCGAGCGCGGCGATACCGAGGTGCTGGACGGCCTGAGCTCGGCATTCGGCCGCTCGCGCGAAACCGATGCCCGTCTGGACGCGGTGCGCTTCCCCGCGCGGTTGCAGCCTCGCCGTGCGCGGGCCGGCGCCAATGTCACCCAGATGCACTACGCACGCCGCGGCATCATCACGCCGGAGATGGAGTTCGTGGCGATCCGCGAGAACCAGCGGCTCGATGCGATCCGCGACGCCGCACTGCTGCAGCAGCATCCCGGCGAGTCCTTCGGTGCCTCGATCCCCAGGATCATCACCCCCGAGTTCGTCCGCGATGAGATTGCGCGTGGCCGTGCCGTGCTACCCAACAACATCAACCACCCGGAAAGCGAGCCGATGATCATCGGCCGCAACTTCCTGACCAAGATCAACGCCAACATCGGCAACAGCGCGGTGTCCTCGGGCATTGCCGAGGAGGTGGAAAAGCTGGTCTGGGCGATCCGCTGGGGCGGCGATACCGTGATGGACCTGTCCACCGGCAAGCACATCCATGAAACCCGCGAGTGGATCCTGCGCAACTCGCCGGTGGCGATCGGCACCGTGCCGATCTACCAGGCCCTGGAGAAGGTCGATGGCCGCGCCGAAGAACTGAACTGGGCGATCTTCCGCGACACGCTGATCGAGCAGGCCGAGCAGGGCGTGGACTACTTCACCATCCACGCCGGCGTGCTGCTGCGCTA
>DMZT01000006.1:506-5819 GCA_003484865.1 Stenotrophomonas sp. | reverse complement strand
ACACCTTTATGTCTTGGACTACTTGCACCCGGCATGGAGGCCGGACTGCATCGGGAATGTAAATTCTCCGTTATTCGACACAACCCGCCCTGAAGTTGACCGCGTCCACAAAAGTGAATTTTGGGGCGGCGTTCAGACGCGCTCTGGCATACGCGCGTGGCTTTTTTCAGGCGATGACGGCGTGAGTGCGGCCTGGCGGGATGATCACGCGGAGCCATCAGGCAGGGAGTCGCGGCGGGCAAGCCGGAAAGGATTCTGGTCACGACGGTGCCCTTTCGGGGCGTCACGCGCTGGGGAAGCCGCTCTTGGGGAGTTATCGGCTAACGCGTCCATCCTCCTGGATGCACCGAGGTCCGTGCCGTGGGGCGTTGGACCGCAGGGCGCCGTGGGGCGTCCTGCCCGGCAACCCCATCATGTGCTGAATACGTCAGCGCGCCTATCAGGATGTTCCGCACAATGACTCAGAGTTTTCTGACCTTTGTCCCGAAGGCGGCCGAAAATGTCCGATTGAATGCTGAATCTGTTCACCTCGTGTCCTGTCTGGACACATTCACCGGCCGCAAAGGCCACCGCGCGCAGTGTCGAGGTTCCGTCCCCCGGTTCGTCGTATGTCATGAAGGCGCCCATCCCGGCGCGTCATCTGGAGCACTGCCATGGCCTATATCGATGGTTTTGTACTTGCCGTGCCGAACGCGAACAAAGCGAAATTCCTGGAACACGCCCACATGGGCGATGCGATCTGCATCGAGCATGGCGCGCTGCGCGTGGTGGAGTGCTGGGGCGACGATGTCCCGCATGGCAAGCAGACCGACTTCCATCGTGCGGTGGCGGCCAAGGACGATGAGGCCGTGTTGTTCTCCTGGATCGAATGGCCGGACAAGGCCACGCGCGATGCCGGCATGCAGAAGATGATGGAGGATCCACGGATGAACCCGGAGAACAATCCGATGCCGTTCGACGGCAAGCGGATGATCTACGGCGGCTTCGTGCCGGTGGTGGAACTGAAGCAGTGAGCGGGGGCCAGGAGGGGCACGGCCGTTGCGGCAGCGCCGCTTGAGTGCGCGCTGGGGCACCGGCATGCTCGGTGCTCCAGGCTGACAGGGAGCACGCGCCATGATGACGATGCTGCCTGCCAGGCGACCGTCATCAGGGAGCGAGACGCATGGCCGCAGCACGTTCGGGAATGTTTCACTGCCTGCTCTTCCTGGGGCTGGCGGTCACCGCGACCGCCAGCCCGTCGGCCCACGCCGACGCGCCGGGCCTGATGCAGTACCAGCGCGCCGAACGTGTGCTCGACCAGCGGCTGCGCGGCAAGGTCCGCAATGCCACCGTCGCGCCGCGCTGGCTGGAGGACGGCCGCTTCTGGTATGCGCGCCAGGAGCACGATGGCCGCACCCGCTACCTGCTGGTCGATCCGGCGGCCTCCACGCGCACGGCGCTGTTTGACCAGGCCGTCATGCAGGCGGCACTGCAGGTTGCCGGGGTCGCCGATCCAGGCGCGGTGATGCAGCAGGTGGACCGCGTCGCCCTTAGCGGCGATGGAGTGCGGATCACGCTGCGCGTGGACCCACAGCGGGTGGTGATGTGCACGCTGCCGATGCCGTGCGAGATGCACGCGTTACCGGTCGCCGACCCGCGCGACCTGCCTGCGCCGGACGGTCGGCACAGCGTGCGGGTCGAGCAGGACAACCTCTGGCTGCGGCGCGGTACCGACGGTGAACGACGGGCGCTCACCGTGGATGGCGAGCCCTCGTACGGCTATGGGGTACTGCCCGATTTTGCATTGCGCGGAATTCCGCGGCGGGAAGGCCGGATGCAGATGCCGCCGTTCGCGGTCACCTGGTCGCCGGACAGCCAGCGCCTGTTCGGCGTGCGCTACGACGAACGTCAGGTCCTGCCCTATCCCTACCTGGCGACCGCGCCGACCACCGGGTTCCGCCCGGTCGTGCATGAAGTGCGCCTGGGCCTGCTGGGCGACGCCGAGCAGGTCCGCGATACCTGGTTCGTCACCGAGGTGGAGGGCGGCACACGCAGCATCGCCGTTCCCGAGGGCTGGCACACGTTGACCGAAGCCGGCGTGCTGGGCTGGTCGGCCGATGCCGGCAAGGTCTATACGGCGATCGTGCGCTATGACCCCCCCGCACGGCTGCGCCTGGTCGAGGTGGATGTCCGCACCGGCAGCGTGCGTACCGTGCGGGAAGAGCGCAGCGATACCCGCGTGCAGCTCAACAGCTATCCCTACAACCGGCCGGCGGTGCACGTCCTGCAGCACGACGATGGCATCGTCTGGTTCTCGCAGCGCGATGGCTGGGGCCATCTGTACCTGGTCGATCGCCGCGATGGACGTGTCGTGCGTCAGCTGACCAAGGGCGCATGGCTGGTGCGCGATGTGGTCGGCGTCGATGAGGTGCGTCGCCAGGTGCTGTTCACCGCCGGCGGGCGCGAGCCGGGCGATCCCTATCAGCGGCGCCTGTACCGCGTGTCGCTGGACGGTGGCGCCCCGGTCCTGCTCACCCCGGAGGCAGCCGATCATGCGATCGATGGCGGAACCGGCGTGCTCATGGGCGGGCGGCCCTCCCACCTGCTGTCGCCCTCCGCGGCTTACGTGGTCGACAGTTACTCGCGGGTGGACCAGGTGCCGGTCAGCGTGCTGCGCGCCACCAGCGATGGCCGTGCCTTACTGGAACTGGAACGCGCCGACGCCCACGCGGTGCAGGCCGCCGGCTGGACGCCCCCGCAACGGGTGAGCGTCCTCGCCGCCGATGGCCACACCGAACTGCAGGCCACGGTCTATCTGCCGCCCGGCTACCGCGAGGACGGACGTCATCCGGTCATCGATGCGATGTACGGCGGACCGCACATCACCAATGCGCCGGTCGGTTTCGTCGAGGCCACCGCGACGATGAATCCGGTCGCGCGCGCCAGCCTGGCCCAGCTCGGCTTCGTGGTGGTGAGCATCGATGCGCGCGGCACGCCCGGACGCTCCAAGGCCTTCCACGATGCCAGCTTCCTGACCGCAGCCGATCTGCAGCTGGACGATCACGTCGCAGCGATCGGGGACCTGGCCAAACGCTATCGGGGCATGGACCTGACACGGGTCGGCATCTACGGGCATTCCTTCGGCGGCTACAGCGCGGCGCGTGCCCTGCTGCGCCATCCGGCGTTCTACAAGGTCGGGGTGGCTTCGGCCGGCAGCCACAGCTTCCAGGGCATGTACGGTGGCGCGATCCACGGCATGGACCGCCTGGTCGGCGGCCAGCCGGTCTATGCCGACGGTACCGCGGTGCGCCCACAACCGGATGCGGTGCCCGCGCTGTTCCAGCCGCTGGCCAACGATGCCCTGGTCGACCGCCTGCAGGGCCGGCTGATGCTGGTCTACGGCGACCTGGACGAGAACGCGATGCCGGCCCTGACCCTGCAGCTGGCGCGCGCCCTCACGCTGGCCAACAAGGACTACGATCTGCTGTACCTGCCCAACCAGGACCACGAACTGTTCCGCAACGATGATTACTACATGCGCCGGATGTGGGATTACTTCGTCACCCATCTGATGGGTGCGACGCCGCCACCGTACCGGATCGGGGCGGCGGCTTTGCCATGAGGTGATGCGGGCCGCTCAGCGGTGGGTATCGGTATCGTCCGGCCCGCCCCCCATGGCACCACCGCCCATTCCTCCCATACCACCGCCACCGCCGCCTTTACCGCCCCCCTTGTCACCCGCATCGCCCTTGCCCTTCGCACCGGCCGAAGGTCGTGCCGGACCCTGGCGCGGGATGGCAACCGTGGTTGGAATCGGATCCAGGTCCAGTGCCTGACGGATGAAGTCGCGCAGCGACACCACCAGGTCGGCCGTAGGAACGACGCGGCCCTGGGCCATCTCGTTGGCGGCGTGCGCAGCCAGGCGCACCTGCTCATCCGTGCCCAGCAGCACGATGTCCGACAGGGCCGCTTCCACTGCATCACGGATCCGACGCGCACGCTCGCCACCGCTCTCGGCCTCCGCCGGCAGATGCAGCGCATCGCCTTCTTCGCTCCCCTCGGGCAGCGCGCGGAAATCGCGGCGATGGCGTGGATCGACATCGAGCGTGCCGGTGAACGATCCGCCGAGGACTTTGTAAGCCGCGATCAGCGTGCGCAGACGCTCGTTGATCTGGCGATTCTCACGCTCGCGGCGCTGCTGCATGGTCTGCATGACCAGCAGCCGGATGCCGACACCGATCAGGGTGATGACCGCCAGGCCGACCAGGGTCGAGAGCATGGCCTGCCAGGAGCTGAAATCGAGTCCGCGCATTGCGTCTTCCCGTGAACGTCTGCCGATCAGGTTAGCAAGGGACGCAGGGAGGTGATGGTGATGGCAGGGTCCGGGAGCCTGATCGCACAGTGACGCGATGCGCTCGACCGGGGATGCCGAAATGACCGGGAACGGGCAAATGACCGCAGGCGGACACAGGCCCACCCCACCATGCCGCTCCCGCCCTCAGGCAGGAGCAGCACGTTGCAACGCCTTACTTGCGGGCGCGCTTGGCCGGTGCCTTGCGGGCAACCGGCTTGGCGGCGGCACGCTTGGCGGGCGCAGCCTTGCGGGCCGGGGCCTTCTTGGCCACAGCCTTCTTGGCGGTAGCGACCTTCTTGCCGACGGTCTTCTTGGCGGCCGCGGTCTTCTTGGTCACGGCCTTCTTGGCGGTGGCGACCTTCTTGCCAACCGACTTGCGGGCGACGGCGGTCTTCTTGCCGGCCACCTTCTTGGCGGTCGCGGTCTTCCTGGTCACGGTCTTCTTGGCGGTCGCCGACTTCTTGGCAACGGCCTTCTTGGCCGTGGCGACCTTCTTGCCGACGGTCTTCTTGGCGACGGCGGTCTTCTTGCCAGCCACCTTCTTGACCGCTGCGGTCTTCTTGGTCACGGCCTTCTTGGCGGTCGCCGACTTCCTGGCAACAGCGGTCTTGGCAGCGGCGACCTTCTTGCCGACGGTCTTCTTGGCGGCAGCGGTCTTCTTGGTCACGGCCTTCTTGGCAGTCGCGGTCTTCTTGGCGACAGCCTTCTTGGCGGTGGCGACCTTCTTGGTCACGGTCTTCTTGGCAGCGGCGGCCTTCTTGGTCACGGCCTTCTTGGCGGTCGTGGCCTTCTTGCCGGCCGCCTTGGTGGTCTTGGTCACGGCCTTTTCAGCGGCGGCCTTCTTCTTGGCGACCTGCTTCTTGATGGCGGTGGCTTCAGCCTTGGCGTTCTTCTTGGCCGCTTCCAGCTTCTGCTTGGCGGTGGCCAGGGTCTTGCCGACCGACTTGGCCGCCTTGTCAGCCTTCTTGGCGACGGTCTTC
>DMZT01000006.1:0-226 GCA_003484865.1 Stenotrophomonas sp. | reverse complement strand
CTTGGTCACGGCCTTCTTGACCTTGGCGACCTGGGTGGTGGCAGCCTTGCGTGCGCGCTTGGCGGTCTTCTTCACCGAAGCCACTGCATCCTCCGCAACGTGTGCGATGGTCTCGCCAACGTTGGTGGCGGTTTCTTTTGCATCTTCGACGGTCTGCGAGAGAACCGTGGTCACACCATTACCGTTGCTCATTGAGTGCCTCCTGAGGGGCCTGGTTAGTCAAATC
>DMZT01000004.1 GCA_003484865.1 Stenotrophomonas sp. | reverse complement strand
ACCAGTTGCTTTGGTCGAAGTGCGACCCACTCCAGGTGCGATCGCTGCCGATGTTGGCGACGCCGGCGATCCCGGTCAGAAACTGCGCGACCGTGGCGCCCGCACCGCGTGCGTGGGTGTCGGACTGCAGCACCTCCTCGTACAGCGGCCCCAGGTAGACCAGATGCGTGGCGAAGCCGAGATACTCCTTGGTGATCTGGACCTCCATCATCAGCGGCGTGCGTGGCATGGCCCCGAACAGGGGATGGAACGGCTCCCGCGGCTGGAAGTCGATGGGCCCGTTCTTTACCTGCACGATCACGTTCGGGCGGAAGTCACCGTCCAGCCCGGCAAATTCGGTGTAGGGCTGCGTGGCGCGGTCCTCGGGCAGTTCATGCGCGTAGACGAAGGCGCGCCACATCACCACGCCGCCATGCGGTGCCAGCGCGTCCGCCAGCAGATTGGCCCCGTCCGCATGCGAACGGCCATAGTCCTGCGGTCCGGGCTGTCCTTCCGAATTGGCCTTGACCAGGAAGCCACCGAAATCCGGAATGCGCGCGTAGATCTCGTCAGCCTTGTCGCGCCACCAGCGCTGCACGTCCGGGTCGAGTGGATCGGCGGTCTTCAGCCCGCCCAGCTCGATGGGCGCGCTGAAGCGCGCGCTCAGGTATACGCGGATGCCGTACGGGCGGAACCTGTCTGCCAGCGCGGCGGCTTTGATGAGATATGCCGGCGCAAGGCTCTGCGCGCTCGCGTTTACATTGTTCAGTACGGTGCCGTTGATGCCGAGCGAGGCGTTGGCACGCGCATAGTCCGTATAGCGTGGGTCCCGCCACTCCGGCAGGGTCTGCCAGTCCCACAGCGAGCGGCCCGCATAGCCGCGTTCCACATAGCCGTCCAGGTTGTCCCAGTGGTCGAGCACGCGCAGTCGGAGGCGGGGTGATTCGCGAACCTCGAGGGCATCGAGTGACGCGCCGGTCTGCAGCAGTCGCAGCAGATGGAACACGCCATACAGGACGCCGATATCCCGGCGCGCGGCCACCAGCAGCACCTCGCGCCCGCCGATGTGCGCACGCCTGAGCAGGTAGCCATCGTCGCCGAGTGAGCCAATCTCCTGGCGGAGGGGCGCGATCACGGCCGACGAATCCGGGGTGCCCAGCACCACGGTGCGGTCTGCGCTTGACGCGATCTGCATCCGCGGCGCGCGACCCAGCAGGCCGGTGAGGCCACGCACAAGTTCCTCGCGCGCGGCGCGTTGCGTCGGGGTCTGATCGGGAGCCACGACCCCGCCCAGCCGTGCCCGGTCGTCCGCCGCGAGCGCAGGTTCCAGCGGTGCGTAGCGCAGCCATAGGGCGTAACCGTCTTCTGCCCGCACGCTGCCTGCGCAGGCGAAAAGCGCCACGGCGACACCCAGCATCCAGTGACACCGCTCGACATTCCGGCGCAGCAGCAGCGTCGCCAGCAAACCTTGTAAGCTGGGGATGTGCCCGCCTCGCGGCAGCGTCACAAAGAAGAAAGGCAACACGCATTGGACAAGCCGAAGAAATCGGTCCGCCGCAAAACCAGTGGCGTGACGATCGACGAGGTGGCTGCCCTGGCCGGGGTATCGCCGATGACCGTGTCGCGCGCGATCAACCAAGGCAAGGTGCGCGATGTCACGCGCGAACGGGTGATGCGCGCGGTGCGCGAACTGGGCTACACGCCCAACCTGGCCGCGAGTTCGCTGGCCGCGGCGCAGCACACGCGGATCGCGCTGATCTACACCAATCCCAGTGGCGCCTACCTGCGGGAGCTGCTGGTGGGCCTGCTGCGTGTCGCGTCCAACGCTGCCATCCAGCTGGTCATCCATTACTGGGACAACTTCGACCCCGAGGCCGAGCGCAACGCTGCACGCGCCTTGGCCGGACGTGTGGATGGCGTCATCCTGCCGCCGCCGCTGTGCGAGTCGCAGGCGGCCGTCACCGAACTGGTCAGCGCCGGCATCCCGGTGGTCGCGATCGCATCGGGGCACCTGAGAGACGATCTTTCCTGCGTCCGCATCGACGACTTCCATGCGGGCAAGGAGATGGCCGAACACCTGATCCAGCACGGGCACCGACGGATCGGCTTCATCTGCGGCCGCAGCGACCTCAGTGCGAGCGCGCGTCGCTACGATGGGTTTGTCACCGCCCTGCAGGAGGCAGGGCTGCAGGTCGAACCCGGCCTCGTCGAACAGGGGGATTACACCTACCGTTCGGGGCTTGCCGCGACCGAGAAGCTGCTGTCCCAGCGTCGGCCGCCCACGGCCATCTTCGCCAGCAACGATGACATGGCCGCGGCGGCCATCTCCGTTGCACACCGACGCGGCCTCGAGGTGCCCCGCGATCTGTCGGTCGTGGGCTTCGATGACACCTCGGCGGCAACGACCGTCTGGCCCGAGCTCACCACCCTCCATCAACCCATCGCCGCGATGGCCGACGCCGCCATCGATATCCTGCTGCGTACCATCCGCCGCAAGGGCGACGACACGCGCGTGCTGACCGATCACGTCATGCCGCACCGGCTGGTGGTGCGCGACTCGGTCGCGCGCCCGCCCAAGCGCTGAGGGCGCAGGCCGCATCGTCACGCGCCGGGGCATGCGATGGTGGCCTCCGCTTCATTCAAGGCGCCCAGGGCAACCCGTGACACCGAGAGCGTCATCGCGCCTGCCGTCCCGAGCGACCAGGGGCGATCCAGCTTGCCGACCTCCGCGCCGGCCGCCGCCAGACACTTCAAGGGCACGCCCACGCGGGTCCATTGGCCCACGGGCAGCGTTGCCAGCGCCGGTCCGAGCGCGACGCGTGCCGAACAACCCGTGCCGCAGCCCACGGACAACCACGCCTCGCCCTGGGGTGCGGCGTCGACGCGCATCGTCGTCAACAGCATCAGGTCGCCGTTGCTCTCGCGCTGCAGGTCCAGCGGCGTGTGCGACTGCAGCGCGACGATCGCCTCACCCTTGCCCGACCACGCCAGACGGCGACCATCTTCCTGTGCCAGGTGATCCACGCCGGTGACCTTCAGCAGGTCGCCCTCGAGGGATTCCGGCACCTGCGTGACGGTTACCCCCTGCCCGGCGCTGCCCTCCAACCGCAGGGCCATGCCGGAGCCGGCATCCCCGCGCGCGAAGAACACCCCGGCGGCCCCTTCGTTGCCCGTCACGCCCGAGGCTTCCGGCAGCGCGGCCAGATCGCCGTTGTCGGCATAGGTCAGGCCGAAGCCGAAGGCGAACAGGGGGTTGTAGTCCTTCTGCCCGACATTGTTGGCGTACTGCGTCGCGGTGCGCGGCCAGCTGAAGCTCAGCTTGCCCTTGAAGTCGTGCTGCACGCTGCCATCCGGCCTGCGCAGCAGCATATCGGCAATGCCGGCACCTTCCGAACCGGGCAGCCAGGCCGCCACGAAGGCATCGGCGGCGTTGATCTCACGATTCACCCAGAGCGGGCGTCCGCTGAGGAACACCGCGATCACGGGGATGCCGTCGGCCTTGAGCCGCTTGATCAACGCCAGATCCGCGTCGTCCCCCGGCTTGTAGGCAAGGGTCGCCAGATCGCCCTGGAACTCCGCATAGGGGTTCTCGCCGAACACCACCACGGCCACATCCGGTTTCGTGGTGTAAGCGCCATCCACCGCCAACTGCGCTTCGCCGCCAGCGGCCGTGGCCTGCTGCGCAATGCCCTCGTAGATCGTGTCCGCGTTCGGGAAGTCTTTGCGGGTGGTGCCGGTGCCCTGCCAGTTCAGCGTCCAGCCGCCCGCCTGCTTGCCCACGTCGTTGGCACCGTCACCGGCCACCAGGATGCGTTGCTTCGGCGACAGCGGCAGCACGCCGCCCTGGTTCTTCAGCAGCACCAGCGATTCGCGCACCGCCTGGCGTGCAACCTGACGATGCTCCGGCGCACCGACCAGTGCGAACTGCCCACCGACCGCGCGCGACGATGGCTTGCCCGCCTCGAACAGGCCCAGCCGCATCTTGACCCGCAGAATCCGGCGCACTGCGTCGTCCAGGCGTTGCTGGGGAAGGGAGCCGTCCTTCACCGCGGCCAGCGTGGTCTCGTAGAACCCCTTCCAGCTGTCCGACGCCATGGCCATGTCCAGGCCGGCATTGATCGTGGCCGGACAATCGGTGGTGGTGCAGCCCTTGACCTGCCCGTGGCCGTTCCAGTCGCCCACCACGAAACCACCGAAGTGCATGCGCCCCTTCAGCGCATCGGTCAGGTACGGCTTGTTGCCGTGCATTTTTTCGCCGTTGACGCTGTTGAAGGAGGCCATCACCGTCTGCGCGCCCGCCGCGATGGCGGGCGGATACCCGGCCGCGTGGATGCGCACCAGCTCGGCCTCGCTGATCCGGGTATCGCCCTGGTCCTTGCCGTCGGTGGTGCCGCCATCACCGAGGAAGTGCTTGACCGACGCGATGACATGGCGACCGTCAAGGAAGCCTGGCGAGCCCACCTTGCCCTGCAGGCCCTCGACCATCGCGCCGGCATAGCTGGCCACCACCTCGGGCGACTCGGCGTACCCCTCGTAGGTACGCCCCCAGCGGTCGTCCTGCGGTACTGCCACGGTCGGCGCGAACGCCCACTCCATGCCCGTCGCACGGGTTTCCAGCGCGGTGATCTCACCGATACGGCGCAGCAGCTCCGGGTTACGGGTCGCGCCCAGGCCGATGTTGTGCGGGAACAGGGTCGCGCCGATGATATTGCTCTGCCCGTGGACGGCGTCGATGCCGAACAGCACCGGAATCGCCTTGCCGCCCTGCGAGGTGTCCATCGAAGCTGCGTAGAACGCATCGGCCAGCGCCAGCCATTCGGCCGGCGAGGCATCATAGCGGCCGCCGGGATCGGAGTTGCCGCCCGCGAGGATCGAGCCGAGCCGGTAGGTGCGGAGGTCCTCCGGCGTGATGCTGGCAATGTCACCCTGCACCAGCTGACCCACCTTTTCCTCCACCGTCATGGTGTCCATCAGGTCGGTGATCCGCTTCTCCAGCGCGGCATCCTGGGGCAGTGGCCAGGCCACCTGCGGCCACGGATCCGGATCGGCCGCCGCCGGTGCAACGGCCTTGTCATCGTTCCCGCAGGCAGCCAACACCCCCATCAGCGCGGCCAGCAGCACGCCACGGCGGGCGTGGGCAAGGCGTCGATTCGTCATCGTGTTCATCCTTCCATCTGCTCCAGTTCCTTGCCCTTGGTTTCGCGCACGTACCTGAGCACGAAGAAGACCGAGATGATGGCCGAGGCCAGGTAGAGGCTGTAGGTCGCCGCGAGCCCGATGGCGGCCAACAGGATGGGGAACGTCACCGTGACCGCGAAGTTCGCGGTCCATTGCGCCGCACCCGCCACGGCCAGTGCCGAGCCGCGGATCTGGTTGGGGAACATCTCGCCCAGCATCACCCACATCACCGGCCCCCAGGAAAGATTGAAGAACACCACGTAGGCATTGGCCGCCACCAGCGCCAGCGTGCCCATGCTCCCGGGCAGCTGCAGGCGCCCATCGACCAGCGAGCCACTCGCGAAGGCGACCACCAGGAGCGCCAACGACACCGACATGCCGCCCGAGCCGATCCATAGCAGCGGCTTGCGCCCGATGCGGTCGATCAGCAGCACGGTGACGACGCAGGCGCCAATGCTGAGCGCACCAGACAGCACGTTGATCAGCAGTGCGTCGTTCTCGGAAAAACCGACCGCTTGCCAGAGCACGGCGCCGTAGTAGAACACCACGTTGATGCCAACCAGTTGCTGGAAGATGGCCAGGCCGATGCCGACCCAGACAATCGGCCGCATCCTCCCGGTGACCTTGCTGCGCAGGTCCGACAGCCGCGGGCGATGGTGGTCCGTCGACAGCGAGGCGTCGATCTCGGCCAGCTTGGCCTGTGCCTCCGCACCGCCGAACAGCCGCGTCAGCACGTGCAGCGCCTCGTCCTTGCGGCGCTTCACCACGAGGTAGCGTGGGCTCTCCGGAATGGTCAACAGAAGCGCCAGGAACAACAGCGATGGCACCGCCTGCATCCAGAACATCCAGCGCCACGCCGCGTACCCGCCCCACAGCGCCTCGGTCGAGGCACCGGCGGTGGCCGCCAACAGATAGTTGGAGAGGAACGCGACGGTGAGGCCGCTGATGATGGCGATCTGCTGGACCGTCGCGAGGCGGCCACGGTAACGCGCCGGCGCAACTTCGGCGATGTACGCCGGCGAGATCACACTGGCTGCGCCGACCGCAAAGCCCCCCAACACCCGCGCGATGATGAACAGGGCCGAGGACGCCGCCGCGCCTGCCCCGATCGCCGACAGCAGGAACAACACCGCCGAGACGATCAACACGTTGCGGCGTCCCAGGCGGTCGGACAGTCGCCCGGCGCTGAAGGCACCGATGGCGCAGCCCAACAGCATCGAGGCGATCTCGAACCCCTGCATCCACTCGCCTGACCGGAACGTCTGGTGCAGGCCGTCCTGGGTGCCGTTGATCACGCCGCTGTCGAAGCCGAACAGGAATCCGCCAATCGTCGCCACCACGCTGATCAATACGATCAGCCGGGTGTTCTCCCCACCGCTCACTGCCTGGTTCATTGCCCTGCCCCTCCCCGGTTCGGTGTCATCGCTGCGAGCTGTCGCGCTCAGCGCAGCAGGTACTGGTTGAGCAGGTTCTCGTAGCGTTCCTGTTTGCCGCTGGTCTGGTTGGGCTCACCGCCCTTGGCACCCAGTGCGGCCAGGTCCGTGAGGCTGAGCGCGCCTTGCGCGAACTCCTTGCCGGCACCAGTGTCGAAGCTGGCGTAGCGCGCCGTGCGCCACTGTTCCAGCGGGGAGTCGTTGAGCAGCGCGTGGGCCACTTCCAGCCCGCGTGCGAACGCGTCCATGCCGCCGATGTGGGCGATGAACAGGTCTTCCATGTCGGTGGATTCGCGACGCAGCTTGGCGTCGAAGTTCAGGCCGCCCTCCAGGCCGCCCTGCCGCAGGACGACCAGCATCGCGCCCACGGTGTCGTAGAGGTCGGTCGGGAACTGATCCGTATCCCAGCCGTTCTGCGCGTTGCCGCGGTTGGCGTCGATGCTGCCCAACAGGCCGTGGTCCGAGGCGACCTGCAGATCGTGCTCGAAGGTGTGGCCGGAGAGCGTGGCGTGGTTCGCCTCGATGTTGAGCTTGAAGTCCTTGTGCAGGCCATGCTCCTTCAGGAAGCCCGCCACGGTCGCGCTGTCGAAGTCGTACTGGTGCTTCATCGGCTCCATCGGCTTGGGTTCGATCAGGAAGTTGCCCTTCAGGCCGATGCTGCGGCCATAGTCGCGCGCCATCGTGAGGAACCGCGCGAAGTGATCGACCTCGCGCTTCATCTGCGTGTTCGCCAGCGAGGCATAGCCTTCGCGGCCGCCCCAGAACACATAGTGTTCGCCGCCCAGTTCAACCGTCGCCTCCAGGGCGGCCTTCACCTGCACGGCGGCGCGCGCCACCACGGCGAAATCCGGATTGGTGGACGCACCGTTCATGTAGCGCGGGTGCGAGAACAGGTTGGCTGTGCCCCACAGCAGTTTCATGCCGGTCGCATCCTGCCGCGCCTTGGCCAGGCCCACCATGTGCTTCAGATTCTTCTCGTACTGGCCGACGTCGTCCGCATCCGGCGCCAGGTCGATATCGTGGAAGCACCAGTACGGCACGCCGAGCTTGGTGAAAAATTCGAACGCCGCGTCCACCTTCGCCTCGGCGGTCGCCATCGGCGAGCCGGTCTCCCACGGGAAATTGCGGGTGCCCGGACCGAACGGATCATGCCCGGCGTTGCAGAACGTGTGCCAGTAGCAGGCCGCGAAACGCAGATGCTCCTGCATGGTCTTGCCACCGATGACCTTGTTCGCGTCATAGACCTTGAACGCGAGCGGGTTGTCCGAGCCGCGGCCTTCGAAGGGGATGCGGCCGATGCCGGGGAAGTATTCCTTGGCGCCGATGAAGGGTTGATTGCTCATGGTACGTCTTCCTGTCGTTGTGCGAGGTGGTGCGTAGAGGGATCAGCCGCGATACAGCGGCGTGAGAGCGTCGAGATGTCGCAGGAAACGTGCATAGGCCGCGGCATAGGCGTGCGTACGCATCGGATCCGGGTGAGCGGACTGCAGCGGGTCGACCGCAACGTGCCGGTCCGCGATGTCGGCGATGGAGGCAGCGTCACCGCGTGCGTGACCCAGCGCCCACAGGGCCTGCAATGCCGCGCCGAACGCCGCCCCCTCGGATTGGGTCGGTACGTCCACCGGCAGGCCGAAGACATCGGCCACCATCTGCCGCCACTGCGCGCTGTTGCTGCCGCCTCCGGTCAGCACGATGCGGTCGAACCGCATGCCCGCGCGGACAAAAGCGTCGTACCCATACTTCAGGCTGTACGTGGCGCCTTCCATGGCCGCGCGGTAGAGGTGCGCCGGGGTCATGTTCGTCGTGTCCAGGCCCGCCAGGACGCCCTTGCCCAGCGGCAGGTCCGGCGTGCGTTCGCCATTGAGGAACGGCAGCATCACCAGGCCGTCGGCACCGGGCGAGGTCGCCCGCAGGTGTCCATCGCCATAGCGGGTGCTGAAACCGAAGGCGTCGGCGACCTGTTCGGTCACGACGGTGCAGTTCATCGTGCAGAT
>DMZT01000005.1 GCA_003484865.1 Stenotrophomonas sp. | reverse complement strand
CCAATGAGCCTGCATCCCAAACTCCATGCCATCACCGAGCGCATCGTCCAGCGCAGCGTCGCCTCGCGCGCCGCGTACCTGGCCGGTGTCGACGCGGCGCTGCGCGACGGTCCGTTCCGTTCGCGCCTGAGCTGCGGCAACCTTGCCCACGGGTTCGCCGCGTGCGGCCCGACCGACAAGTCGCGCCTGCGCGGCGGCGTGACGCCCAACCTGGGCATCATCACCGCGTACAACGACATGCTCTCGGCGCACCAGCCGTTCGAGCACTACCCGGAGATCCTGCGCGAAACCGCGCGCGAACTCGGCGCGACCGCACAGGTTGCCGGTGGCGTGCCGGCGATGTGCGACGGCGTCACCCAAGGCCGCGGCGGCATGGAGCTGTCGCTGTTCTCGCGCGATGTGATCGCCCAGTCGACCGCGATCGGCCTGAGCCATGACATGTTCGATGCCAGCGTCTACCTCGGCGTCTGCGACAAGATCGTGCCGGGCCTGCTGATCGGTGCGCTCGCTTTCGGCCACCTGCCGGCGATCTTCCTGCCGGCCGGCCCGATGACCCCGGGCATTCCGAACAAGCAGAAGGCCGAAGTGCGCGAGCGCTATGCGGCCGGCCAGGCGACCCGCGAAGAACTGCTGGAAGCCGAAGCCGCCTCGTACCACGGCGCCGGCACCTGCACCTTCTATGGCACCGCCAACTCCAACCAGACCCTGCTCGAGGCGATGGGCGTGCAGATGCCGGGCGCCTCGTTCGTCAATCCGGATACGCCGCTGCGCGATGCACTGACCCGCCAGGCAGCTGTGCGTGCGCTGGAGATCAGCGCGCTGGGCGACGACTTCCGACCGCTCGGCCGCTTGATCGACGAACGCGCGATCGTCAACGCCGTGGTCACCCTGATGGCCACCGGCGGCTCGACCAACCACACCATCCACTGGATCGCAGTGGCGCGTGCGGCCGGCATCGTGCTGACCTGGGACGACATGGACCAGCTCTCGCAGCTGATCCCGCTGCTGGCCCGCGTCTATCCGAACGGCGAAGCCGACGTGAACCGCTTCGCTGCCGCGGGCGGCACCGCGTTCGTGTTCCGTGAGCTGATGGAGGCCGGCCTGATGCACGCCGACCTGCAGACCGTGGCCGAAGGCGGCATGCCGCAGTACGGCCAGGAGCCGGCGTTGCGCGACGGCAAGCTGACCTACATCGACGGTGTGCGCGAGAGCGCCGATCCGGATGTGGTGCGTGGCGTGGCCAATCCGTTCGAATCCCAAGGCGGCCTGCGCCTGCTGCGCGGCAACCTCGGCCGTTCGCTGATCAAGCTGTCGGCGGTGAAGCCGGAGTTCCGCACGATCGAAGCGCCGGCGGTGGTGGTCGATGCGCCGCAGGTCCTCAACAAGCTGCACGCGGCCGGTGTGCTGCCGCACGATTTCGTGGCGGTGGTCCGTTACCAGGGTCCGCGCTCCAACGGCATGCCGGAGCTGCATTCGCTGGCGCCGCTGCTGGGCCTGCTGCAGAACCAGGGCCGTCGCGTGGCGCTGGTTACCGACGGTCGTCTGTCGGGCGCGTCGGGCAAGTTCCCGGCGGCGATCCACATGACCCCGGAAGCCTCGCGTGGCGGTCCGCTGGCACGTGTGCGCGAGGGCGACATCATCCGTCTGGATGGTGAGGCCGGCACGCTGGAGCTGTTGGTGGATGCGGCCGAGTTCGCGGCACGTGAGCCGGCGCCGAACACCGCACCGGCGGCGCATGATCTGGGCCGCAATCTGTTCGCGATGAGCCGCCGCCTGGTGGGTCCAGCCGATCAGGGCGCGATGTCGATTTCGTGCGGGCCGGCGGCCGATGACGGCAGCATCTGGAATTACGATGCGGAGTACGAGCTTGGGCATGATGCCGCGGCGGCGGATGCCCCGCATGAGGGTAAGGACGCGTGAGCTGACGCAAAAGCGGCGGCCGGATGTTCTGGTTGAGGCAGCGGGATGGCCCCAACCAGGACGCGCCGTGAACCCATCCATGGGCGCTCGTCAGCGCCATCCATGGCGCTGTAACGGTCCTGGTTGGGGCCATCCGCTGCCTCCCGACACTTATCGGCGCGTTGTTGGCGTCGTACTTTTTGGAATAAGGATTGAAAACGCATGAGCATCGCCGAGTATCAGAAACGCGCTGAAACCCTGTTGAAGGCCGCCGGCATTCTGCCGGTGGTGACCGTGCATACGCTGGATCAGGCCCGTGCGGTCAGCGCGGCGTTGTTGGAGGGCGGGCTGCCGGCGATCGAGCTGACGCTGCGTACGCCGGTGGCGATGGACGCGCTCGCCATGCTCAAGCGCGAGCTGCCGGATGTGGTGGTGGGTGCGGGCACGGTGTTGACCGTGGAGCAGATGCAGCAGTCGATCGATGCGGGTGCGGATTTCCTGGTCACGCCGGGTACGCCGGCGCACATGGCCGATGCGCTGGCGCAGGCACCGCTGCCGGTGGTGCCGGGTGCGGCATCGCCGACGGAAATGCTGGCGCTGTATGCGCGCGGCTTCCGGGTGTGCAAGTTGTTCCCGGCCTCGGCCGTGGGCGGGCTGGCGATGATCAAGGGTCTGGCCGGTCCGATTCCGGATCTGAAGCTGTGCCCGACCGGCGGCATCACCGAAGACACGGCAGCCGAGTACCTGGAGCAGAAGAACGTGGTCTGCATCGGCGGTTCGTGGATGGTGCCGGGCGGTTGGATCGAGCGCGGCGAGTGGGACAAGGTGCGCGAGAGTGCGGCCCAGGCCGCGAAGATCGTGGCGCGGGTCCGCGCGCACTGAACGAAAACGCCCGGGCATGCCCGGGCGTTTTTCCATCCGCCGCCAGAAGGCGGGTTACATCGGGCGTGCCGGATCCACCAGGCCGTACTGGCTGGCCATGCGCGCCAGCGCGATATTGTCGTTGATGCCCATCTTCTCGAACAGGCGGGCCTTGTGCGTATTGACGGTCTTCGCGCTGAGGCTCAGGCGCTTGGCGATGTCTTCCTGGCGCAGGCCCTGGGTGAGCAGCAGCGCCACTTCCAGTTCGCGCGGGGACAGGGTGTCGAACGGTGAATGGTTGCCTTCCACGTTCGACAGCGCCAGGTTCTGCGCGATGCTGTTGCCCAGGTAACGGCGGCCGAGTGCGGCATCACGCACCGCGCGCAGCAGTTCCTGTGCATCGCAGGCCTTGCCGATGTAGCCGGAGGCACCGGCTTCGAGCAGGCGCTTGGGCATCGGACCATCTTCAAGGACGGAGACGATCACCACGCGGGTGCCGTGATCGCCACGGACCACGCGCTCGGTGACTTCCATGCCGCTCACGCCCGGCAGGTGCAGATCGCACAGCACGACGTCGGGCCGCAGGCGGCGGATATCCGGCAGCGCATCTTCGCCACTCTCCGCCTCACCGACCACCTCGATGTCGGTTTCATTGGAGAGGATCATCTTCATGCCCGTACGCACCAGTGCATGATCGTCCACCAGATACACTCGAATCGTCATCCGCCAACCTCGTCAAACACTGTGAACGGGGGCAAGCCTAGCCGCGGGATGTGGCGATCACAAGGAACCGGGTTCCCCATCATCGCGTTCTGGTCCGCGCATCACAGACATGCTGTCCTGCCCTCCCCCTGTGCCTCTCACCCTTGCCTGATCCAATGGAGCAGCCTATGGGTGCAGCCCGCCTTCATGCCGCTTTCGGCCAGTTTACCGCCGTATTTGTTTCAGTGGCGATGCCGCCACGGATGGCGGCGGCGGAACATGACCAGGAAGCACCCTACCACCCAGACCAGGGCGGCACACCAGCCGGCCAGGATATCGGAGGGGTAATGCACCCCCAGGTACATGCGCGAGACGCTCACCAGGACCGCAAAAGCAAGCGCGGCTAGGGCCACCGGCCAGCGCCAGCGGGTGTTCCAGGCCAGCAGCACCAGCGTGACGGCCAGGGTCATCGAGCCCATGGCATGGCCGCTGGGGAAGCTGAAGGTGCTCTCCGGGGCGATGGACTCCCACAGGCTGGGCCGGTCGCGCTGGAAGAAGCGCTTGCTGCCCAGGTTCAACAGGGCCGAGCCGGCAAAGCAGATCGCGACGAAACTGGCCTCGCGCCAGCGTTTGCGCCAGGCAAGCAGGCCCACGATCAGCACGTCGGCCGGAATCAGGAACCACTCGTAGCCCAGCTTGGACAGCAGCACGAAGAACCGGTCCAGGCCCGGCGAATGCAGGGCGTGCAGCTTCCACAACAGCAGGTCGTCGAAGTAGATCGCCTCCAGCTCGTGCACTTCATCGGCCAGGGCGACGAAGCCCGCCAACGGCAGCAACACGCCCACGAACAGCAGCACGAAGCGCCAGGCGTTGCGGCCCATCCAGTGGCGGACGCCGGCGGCCGGCTCCGGCGTGGCCAGCACCGTCGGCTTACCCGGCGCTTCGGACATAGGTGCGTTCAACGTACTCATCGATCAGCGTGACGAAGTCCTGGGCGATGTTCTCGCCACGCAGGGTGACCGTCTTTTCGCCATCCACGAACACCGGCGCGGCCGGCGTTTCACCCGTGCCCGGCAGCGAGATGCCGATATTGGCGTGGCGCGATTCGCCCGGGCCGTTGACGATGCAGCCCATGACCGCCAGGGTCATGTTCTCCGCACCCGGGTGGCTCACCTTCCACAGCGGCATCTTCTCGCGCACGTGGTTCTGCACGACCTTGGCCAGCTCCTGGAAGAACTCCGAGGTGGTCCGGCCGCAGCCGGGGCAGGCCGTGACCAGCGGGGTGAAGGCACGCTGCCCGGTGGTCTGCAGCAGCTCTTGGGCAACGATCACTTCGGCCGTGCGCGACTGGCCCGGTTCGGGGGTCAGCGAGATACGGATGGTGTCGCCGATGCCTTCCTGCAGCAGCACCGCCAGCGCCGCCGACGAGGCGACGATGCCCTTGCTGCCGATACCGGCCTCGGTCAGGCCCAGGTGCAGCGCGAAATCCGAGCGCTGGGCCAGGTCGCGGTACACCGCGATCAGCTCCTGCACGCCGCTGACCTTGGCCGACAGCACGATGCGATCGCGCGGCAGGCCCAGTTCCACGGCGGTCTCCGCCGAATCCAGCGCCGAGCGGATCAGCGCTTCACGCAGCACGCGCCCGGCATCCCACGGCTGCGCGCGCTGGCTGTTCTCGTCCATCAGGCGCGCGGCCAGGGACTGGTCCAGCGAGCCCCAGTTGGCGCCGATGCGGACCGGCTTGTTGTAGCGGATCGCAAACTCGATCAGCTGCGCGAACTGCGTGTCTTTCTTCTTGCCGAAGCCGACGTTGCCCGGATTGATGCGGTACTTGGCCAGGGCTTCGGCGCAGGCCGGCTCCTGGGTCAGCAGCTGATGGCCGTTGTAATGGAAGTCGCCGATCAGGGGAACATCGATCCCCATCATCTGCAGCTTCTCCACGATCCGCGGAATGGCCGCGGCCGACTCGGGATTGTTGACGGTCAACCGCACCATCTCCGAGCCCGCACGCCACAGTTCGGCCACCTGCTTCACGCTGGAGGCGACATCGGCGGTGTCGGTGTTGGTCATTGACTGCACCACCACGGGGTGGCCCCCGCCCACGACCACGCCGCCGATACGGACGGGCTGGGTCTGGCGGCGGGCCCACACGGCGGAGTCGGCGGGTTGGGTCGGTCGGGTCACGGCGTCATGCATCCGCCTATTTTAGCGCGCCCAGCGCACGGGTAGGTGCCCAGCGTTGGTTGGCACTCATGTTCCGTATCACCTGCGCGCCGCCCCCGCCTGATGCGGCCGATTGTCGCAGGCAGGTCCCGGCCGGAGCGCATACGATGTGCGGACATGACCGGTACCGACGCCCCCTTTCTCCGCACCCTGTGCAGCCTGCGCTGGCTGGCCGTCGCTGGTCAGGCCGCCACGATCCTGGTCGCCACCTGGGTACTGGGCCTGGAGCTGCCGCAGCTGCCGCTCTGGGCCGGCGTCGCCGCGCTGACCCTGTTCAACCTGTATGCGCAACTGCGCGTTCACGATGCCGACACCGCACCGCTGACCGCGTTCTGCCACATCCTGGTGGATGTCACCGTGCTCACCTGGATGGTGGGCTGGAGCGGCGGCGTCGCCAATCCTTTCGGCTCTCTGTTCCTGATCCTGATCGCACTGGCCGCGCTGGCCCTGCCCCTACGCTGGACCCTCGCCGTGGCGGCGGCCTGCCTGATCGGCTATGCGGTGAGCGGGGTGTTCGGCATGCCGCTGCCGAGCGGCTATTTCACCGGCGCGCAGATGCAGCAGTGGGGGGTGGTCTGCAACTTCCTGCTGTCGGCGACGGTGGTGCTGGTGTTCGCAACCCGGCTGGCGATCGCGCTGCGCCAGCGCGAACACGAGCTGGCAATGCTGCGCGAACGCTTCGTGCGCAACGAGGGCATCGTGGCGCTGGCCACCCACGCCGCCTCGGTGGCGCATGAACTCAATACGCCGCTGGCGACCATGACCCTGCTCGCCGATGACATCGCCGACCAGACCGAGAGCAGCGAGGTCCGCGATGACGTGGAAACCCTGCGCGAGCTGCTGGTGCAGTGCCGGGAGCGCGTGCTTGCCCTCGCCCGCCCGGCCGCAGGCGACGCCCCGGGCCGGGATGCGGTGACCTTGCCGCAGGTCTTGGAACAGTGGCGGCTGGTGCGCCCGACCATCGCACTGCATCGCAATGAGGATGCGCCGCTGACCCTGCCGTTGGACCCGGGTATCGGGCACCTGCTGATGGTCCTGCTCAACAATGCCGCCGACGCCGGCGAGAAGGCCGACCGCCCGCAGGTGGATCTGTCGCTGCGCATCGAAGGCGATGACCTGATCGGCGAAGTGCGCGATTACGGCCACGGTTTCGACGCACGTCAGGCGGTCCTGCCCGGCACCTTGTTCAACAGCGGCAAGACCGACGGCATGGGCGTCGGCCTGGCGCTGTCCCACGCCACCATCGAACGCCTGGACGGCGAGTTGTGGATGCGCCCGGCCAACGGTGCCGGCACGCGCGTCGGCTTCCGCCTGCCCTTGTCCCCACGGGAGACTTCCGCATGACCACCTTCACTCCGGCCCCCGGGCTGGCCAGTCACGGCCTGCTGGTCGATGACGACGAACTGTACCTGCGCACGCTGCAGCGCAGCCTGGCCCGCAAGGGGTTGGAAACCGTCACCGCCAGCGACACCGCCTCGGCCCTGCTGCTGGCCCGGCAGCAGCCGCCGGCCTACGCGCTGATCGACCTCAAGCTCGGCTCCGAATCCGGCCTGGCCCTGATCCAGCCGTTGCGCGCCCTGCGCGAAGACATGCGGATCCTGCTGGTGACCGGCTACGCCAGCATCGCCACGGCGGTGGAAGCGATCAAGCTCGGCGCCGACGACTACCTGCCCAAGCCGGCCACGGTGCCGATGATCCTGCGCGCGCTCGGCGAGGAAGACGATGGCCCGGCCGACGATGGCGACATGGAACCGCCGGATGCGATGACCCCGATCAGCCGGCTGCAGTGGGAACACATCCAGCAGGCGATGCATGAAACCGGCGGCAACGTGTCCGCTGCTGCGCGCCTGCTCGGCATGCACCGGCGTTCGCTGCAGCGCAAGTTGGCCAAGCGGCCGAGCCCCGAGCGCGATCCGAGCCGGTGAGGCGCAGCTCGCACCGCGCGGCATGACACAGAAACGGCGACCCGAAGGTCGCCGTTTTCGTTTGCCACAGGTGCGTGACCGCGTTTACCAGAACACCGTGTACAGCGCGATCAGAATCGCGATCACCGCGGCACCACCGATGTTGAAACTCATCGGCGTCGCATAGCGCACGTCATCTGTGCGGATCAGATCCTGCCCGGTACGCGCCGGCTTCCACAACGAGATCAGCACGGCCAGCACCAGCGCCAGCAGGAACACCAGGCCCACGCGGTCGATGAAGGGCAGCGACGGCCACGCCAGTTTCAACACGATCGACAAGGCGAACGAGCCGATGGCCGCGGCCAGCGCACCGGCTTCGCTGGCCTTCTTCCAGAACAGGCCAAGCAGGAAGATGACGGTGATGCCCGGGGTGAAGAAGCCGGTGAACTCCTGGATGTACTGGAAGCCCTGGTCGAAGCTGCCCAGCAAAGGACGTGCCGTGGCAATCGCCACCAGTACCGAGACCGTCGCTGCGATGCGCCCCACGCGCACCAGCGTGGTCTGGCTGCTCTGCGGGCGCGCCTTGGCGTAGAAATCCAGGGTGAAGATGGTCGCCACCGAGTTGATCTTGGAGGCCAGCGACGCCACGATGGCCGCCACCAGCGCGGCGAACACCAGGCCGAGAATACCGCTGGGCAGCAGGCTCATCATGGCCGGGTAGGCCCGGTCCGGCTTGCCCAGATCCGGCGCCAGCACCACCGCCGCGATACCCGGCACCACGACCACCAGCGGCACCAGCAGTTTCAGGAAGGCCGCGAACAGCACGCCCTTCTGCGCTTCGCCGATGTCCTTGGCCGCCAGGGCGCGCTGGATGATGTACTGGTTGAAGCCCCAGTAACTCAGATTCATGATCCACAGCCCACCGATCAGCACGCTCAGGCCCGGCAGATCTTTGTAGAACGGGTTGTCCGGGTGCAGGATCATCTGGAAGTGTTCCGGATGCTGATCCCACAGTTTCTGGAAGCCGCCGAGAATGCCAGCGTCACCTCCCACCGCGTTGAGGGTGAGCGCGGTCACCAGCAGGCCACCGAGGATCAGCAGCGAGACCTGCACGATATCGGTAAGTGCAACCGCCTTCAGCCCGCCGTACAACTGGTAGAGCAGCGCGAACACGCCGATCAGCACCAGCGCCAGCATCTGGTCCATGCCGGTCACCTCGGTCACCGCGATCGAACCCAGCCACAGGATCGAGGTCAGGTTGACGAAGACGTACAGCCCCAGCCAGAACACCGCCATCAGCGTGCGGATGCGGTTGCCGTACCGCTGCTGCAGGAACTGCGGCATCGTGTAGATACCGTTGCGCAGGAAGATCGGCAGGAAGTACTTGCCAACGATCAGCAGCGTGAGCGCGGCCATCCATTCGTAGGACGCAATGGCCAGGCCGATCGCGTAGCCCGAGCCGGACATGCCGATGATCTGCTCGGCCGAGATATTGGCTGCGATCAGCGAAGCGCCGATGGCCCACCACGGCAGCGAGCGCCCGGCCAGGAAATAGTCTTCGGCACTCTTGCTGTGCCCGGCCTTCTCGCGCGAGACCCATTGCGCCAGCACGAAGATGCCGGCCAGGTAGACCAGCACGATTGCCACATCGAGTGTTGCCAATCCCACGTCATGCTCCTTATGCAACGTTGCACCGCCCCGCGTGCCGGCAAACGCGGCGCGCGGTGGTGATCAGCCCCCGCCGCGGCGGGGGCTCGTGTGGCTCATCGGGTCGCGCAGGCGACCACGGTCTTGGCATCGTTGCCGGTGCCCAGCGCGATGCGCGACACCGACAGGTCCAACGCATTGGAAGACTCCAGCACCGGCAGGCGCTCGATCTTCGACAGATCCGCACCGGCCGCCGCGAAGCACTTCAACGGCACGCCGATCGTCTGCCATTCGCCCTCGGCGATGCCGCCCAGCGCGGGGGCCAGATCCACCCTGCCCTCGCAGCCCTGGCCGCAGCCGATCGCCAGCCCCACCGGCCCGGCAATCGCGCCGGTGCGGCGCACGGTCAGCAGCAGCTGCACATCGCCATTGCTCTCGCGGGTGAGGTCCAGCGGGCGCGTGGACAGCAGCGCCATGTTGGCCTTGCCACCGCCCGACCACTGCAGGCGACGCGCATCTTCCTGTGCCTTGTGATCCACCGCGGACACTTTCAGGCTGGCATCACTAAGCACGGCCGGGAACGTCACCGCCGGCAGTTCCGACTGCTTGACCCCGCTCAGGCGCATCGCGAGCCCGGCGGTCGGCTTGCCCTTGTTGAAGTACACACCGGCATCGCCCTGCTCACCGGTGATGCCCGAGACCTCCGGCAGCGCGGCGAGGTTGCCGTTGTCGGCATAGCGCAGGCCGAAGCCGAAGGCGAACTGCGGGTCGTAGTCCTTCTGTCCGACATTGTTCTGATACTGCACGGCGGTGCGCGGCCAGGAGAAGCTGAGCGTGCCCTTGAAGTCGTGCTGCACGCTGCCGTCGGGCTTGCGCAGCAGCACGTCGGCGATGCCTGCGCCTTCCGAGCCCGGCAGCCAGGCGGCCACGAAGGCATCGGACGCATTGATCTCACGGTTCACCCACAGCGGGCGGCCGCTGAGGAACACCGTGACCACTTTGATGCCCTCGCTCTTGAGCCGCTTGATGAGTTGCAGATCGCTGTCGTCACCGGGCTTGTAGGCCAACGTGGCGATATCGCCCTGGAACTCGGCATACGGGTTCTCGCCGACCACCACCAGCGCGACATCCGGCTTGGTGCGGTACTTGCCGTCGATCGCCAGCTCAGCACTGCCACCGGCGGCGGTGACCTGCTGCTTCACCCCGTCCCAGATGCTGTCCGCATTCGGGTAGTCCGCACGTTTGGTGCCAGTGCCCTGCCAATTGAGGGTCCAACCACCGGACTGCTTGCCCAGATCATCGGCCCCATCACCGGCGACCAGCACCCGCTGCTTGGGCGCCAGCGGCAGGACGCCGTCCTGGTTTTTCAGCAGCACCAGCGACTCGCGTACGGCCTGGCGGGCGATCACGCGATGTTCGGGCGCGCCGAGCAGCTCGAACTTGCCACCGAGCGGGCGCGTGGACGGCTTGCCGGCCTCGAACAGGCCCAGCCGCAGCTTGACCCGCAGGATGCGGCGCACTGCTTCATCCAGGCGTTCCATGCTGATCACGCCGGACTTCACCGCCGCGACATTGCTTTCATAGATCCCCTTCCAGCTGTCGGGCGCCATCAGCATGTCCACGCCGGCATTGAACGAGGCCGGACAGTTGTCGTTGGTGCAACCGGCCACTTTGCCGTGGCCGTTCCAGTCGCCGACTACAAAGCCGCCGAAGTGCATGCGCCCCTTCAACACGTCGGTCAGCATCGGCTTGTGGCCGTGCATGGAGACGCCGTTGAAGCTGTTGAACGAGGCCATCACAGTCTGCGCACCGGCCTGGATGGCGGGCGGGTACCCGGCGGCATGCACATCGCGCATCACGGCTTCGCTGACCTGGGTGTCGCCCTGGTCCTTGCCGTGCGTGGTGCCACCGTCGCCGGCGTAATGCTTGACCGAGGCGATCACGTGGTGGCCGTCGAGAAAGCCCGGCTGGCCCGGAACTCCCTGCAGGCCTTCCACGACCTTGCCGGAGAAGCGGGCCACCACCTCCGGTGATTCGGAATAGCCCTCATACGTGCGGCCCCAGCGATCATCCTGCGGCACCGCCACGGTGGGTGCGAACGTCCACTCCATGCCGGTGGTGCGTGTCTCGACCGCGGTGACCTGGCCGATCTGGCGCATCAGCTCGGGATTGCGGGTCGCGCCCAGACCGATGTTGTGCGGGAACAGCGTGGCGCCGACGATGTTGCTCTGGCCGTGCACCGCATCGATTCCGAAGATGATCGGGATGCCGGGGCCGCCGCTGGCCGGATCCATCGAGGCCGCGTAATAGGCATCGGCCAGCGCGAGCCACGCCGAGGGCGGCGCATCGTATTTGCCGCCCGGATCGGAATTGCCACCGGCCAGCACCGAACCGATGTGGTACCGGCGCACATCATCGGGGGTCATGCTGGCGATATCGCCCTGCACGGTCTGCCCGACTTTCTGTTCCACGCTCATGCCCGCCATCAGCGCATCGATGCGCTTTTCCAGCGCCGGATCGTCAGCCAGCGGCCAGGTCTGTTCAGGCCAGTCCTGGGGATGGATCGCGTTGGCGTCAGCCTCCGCGGTCGGCGCCGGTACCTGTGCGGTCGTGGCAGGCGTCGTGCCGCCGCAGCCGGCCAGCAGCAACACCGTGGCCGAGGTGGCCAGCGCAAGGGCATGGCGGATCGACCGCCGGTTGGAACGAAGCGAAAGCAACGGCATGTACCCTCCCAGGTATCGCACAGGCAGCAGACGGATGACGCGACTCCCCGCGCCATGACGACGTACCTTTGGCGTTGCGCGCCACGCTGTCAATCCACCGCGTGGCTATGCCGTCGGCGCAGGCTGGTATGGGATTGGGCTATAGCCAAACCGATGCCCCACCCTGCAATCACGGCGGTTTACGGCATACCTGGGCCGCGCGCCACGGCGATCCGTGCTGCGTTGCAGTATCCCGCGCCGCGCGGACTGCGCAGAACCCGATGCGGTCCCGACCCCAGAACGCAGAACCGCCGGACAGGCCGGCGGTTCGTGATGGCACAGCATGCGCCGATGCTCAGCCCTTGAGCCGGCCCAGCAGCTCCAGCGTCACCGGATCGTTGATCGCATGCGCCTGGCCCTGCAGCGCAGGCAGCAACTGGCTGGCCAGCTGCTTGCCCAGCTCCACGCCGAACTGATCGAAGGCGTTGATGTTCCAGATCAGCGACTGCACGTACACGGCGTGTTCGTACATGGCGATGAGCGCACCCAGCGATTGCGGGGTCAACGCATCGAGCAGGATCAGCGTGCTCGGGCGGCCACCGGGATACTCGCGATGCGGATCGTCGCTGCCCTGGCCGTTGGCCAGCGCCTCGGTCTGTGCCAGCAGATTGGCCATCAGTGCCTGATGGTTGACCACATAGGGATCATCGTTGTGCACGCAGCCGATGAAATCGGCCGGGATCACGCTGGTGCCCTGGTGCAGCGCCTGGAAGAAGCTGTGCTGCACATCGGTGCCCGCCCCGCCCCACCACACCGGTACGGTGTCACTGGCGACCGGACTGCCATCGAGCTGCACGCGCTTGCCCAGGCTTTCCATCACCAGCTGCTGCAGGTAGGCCGGCAGCAGCGCCAGGCGCTGGTCGTAGGTCATCACCGCATGCGTGGCATGGCCAAGCAGATTGCGGTTCCAGATATCGGTCAGCGCATGCAGCACCGGCAGGTTCTGCGCCAGCGGCGCGGTCAGCGCGTGTTCGTCCATCTGCGCCGCGCCCTCGAGCAGCTGCTCGAAACGCGTGAAGCCGATCGCCAGCGCGATCGGGAAACCGACCGCCGACCACAGCGAGTAACGGCCGCCCACCCAGTCCCACATCGGCAGCACGCGGCCGGCGGCGATCGAGAAGGCTTTTGCCGCACGCTCCGGGTTGGCGCTGACTGCATACAGGCGCTCGCTGCCACCCAGCCAGTCGTGCAGGATCTGCCCGTTGAGCAGGGTCTCCTGGGTGCCGAAGGTCTTGGAGATCAGGATGCCGGCCGTGGTGGCCGGGTCCAGCGTGGCCAGCGTGCGCTGCATCGCGGCACCGTCCACGTTCGACACGAAATGCACGCGGAAGCGCGCCCCGGTGACCGGGCGCAGTGCATCGGCCACCAGACGCGGCCCCAGGTCCGAGCCGCCGATGCCGACGCTGACGATATCGGTGATGTTTGTTGCTTCCAGCGCGGCGATCAGCTCGCCCATCTGCTGGCGCACCTGCGCGGCCGTGGCGAAAGCCTCCCCGGCAACCGGCGCGCCGCTGGCATCGCCACGCAGCGCGGTGTGCAGCGCCGCACGGCCTTCGGTCACGTTGACCGTTTCACCCCGGAACAGACGCTGGAAGCCGCCGGCGACATCGCGCTCGGCAGCCAGTTCCAGCAGTGCGTCCAAGGCCGCGCGGTCGTACTTCTGCCGCGCGAAATTGACATACAACGGACCGACCCGCAGCCCCAGTGATTGTGCGCGGCCCGGTTCGGCGGCGATCAACGAAGGGATGCTCGCGCCACGCAGGCGCTGGGCATGGGAATGAAGCGGGTCGAATCCGTTGTGCTGTGTCATG